>JAGOCE010000020.1 GCA_017998915.1 Candidatus Ozemibacteraceae bacterium | reverse complement strand
CATACAGGGCGATATCGGCCTTCTTGATCAGGACGGGCTTGGTGCTGGCGTGATCGGGAAAGCTGGCGATGCCGAGCGAGATCGTCACCTTGAGGGCCTTGCCCTGGCCGGGATAATCGTAGGCCTCGACCGTCTTGCGCAGACGCTCGGCGACCAGCTGGGCGCCCTTGGCGTCCGTCTCGGGAAGAATGATCGCGAACTCCTCGCCGCCATACCGGGCCGGAATGTCGATCGTGTCGCGCACGGCCTGCTTGATCAGCTTGGCCGACTCGATCAGGACGATGTCGCCCTGCTGGTGGCCGTAGGTGTCGTTGAACTTCTTGAAATGGTCGATGTCGAACAGAATGAGCGAAACCGTCGTGTGATACCGCTTGGCACGCATGATCTCCTCGTCGAGACGGGCCTGGAAATACCGGTGGATGAACAGCTTCGTGAGACCGTCCGTGATCGCCAGCTCATACAGCCTGGCATGCTCGACAGCCATGGCCGCCTGGTGGGCCAGGGCCTCCATGAGCCGCTGGTCATCGGGGCTGAACCCTTCTTCGGACATCTTGTTCACGATGTTCACGACGCCTGTGACGCGGTCCTTCACCTTCAGCGGAACCGAGAGCAGGTTGCGGATGCGGTGCTCGAACGCCGCCGTGGAATCGTAACTCTTGAAGATCGGGTCGTTGCACCCCTCGTTCACGAGAATCGACTGGCCCGTTTTCAGAACGGTTCCGGCCACGCCGTCACCACTTTTGATGCGCGTATCCGAAGGCAGCGAGGCTTCTTCCGCCTCGTCGAGCCCAAGCACGATGCGGGTCGCCAGCTCGTCCGTCTGGTCGACCAGCAGCATCAGCGAGGCGCGTTCCGCCTTGAGAGCCGAGGTCGCCATTTCCAGAAGCTGACGGATCAGCTTGTCGGTGTCGTTCTGGAAATTCATGGTCTGGCTCGCCTTGAACAGCGTCTCGATCTCGAAAATCTTGCGGTCGAGCGCCTTGCCGTTCGCTTCGAGGCTGGTGACCATCTCGTTGAACCGGTGTGACAGCATGCCGATCTCGTCTGATGCGTCAATTTGCAGGCGGTGACTCAGATCACCCGAGGTAACGATCCGGGCGCTTTCAACGAGCCGGTCGAGATTGGCAGTGATGAAGCGGGCCATGAGCGCGGAGAGAAGAATCCCGGCCAGAAGCGCGGCAAACGCGATCATCAGAATGCGTTGCCGGCTGATCGCTTTCGAGACCGACAGCCGGTCGAACGTGAATTTGAGGGAAACGGTACCGAAGCGGGAGGAACCGACGAGAATCGGTGCCGCATACTCGACCTGTTTCTGCGACGGATCGACGAACCGGGTCGATGTCTCGATCGTGCCGTACCGCTTCTGCTGGTCATCCGAGAGCGTTTGACCAAGCTGGCTGGTACTATCGCCCCGTACCCGGTGGGCGAGGTATTTCCCGTCCTGATCGAAGATTGCGATTTCCTTGACGTCCTCGCCGTTCAGAATGATCCGTTCGGTGTAGGGAATCAGCTCGTCGTAGGCCTGCCGGATCATCGGGTCCTGGCAGGCGAGCGCCAGCGTTGAACTCAGCAGGAGGCCGCTTTGGTCCATGCTTTGGGTGAGCAGCGCCTCTTCGTGCTGTGAGGTGTTCAACGAGGTGAGGCCGATGATCATCCCGACGAGCAAGGTGATCCCGAGGATGAATTTCGCCCTCAGCGGATAACGTATCGCCGTCGGCTGGCTCACGAGGCCGATTTCCGTTCCCGATGCGTCATTTCTGGCCCTGAAGCACGTTCAGGACACGCTGGACATACTCGTAATCGCTTTCCTGGGCGGCCGTGAATCCCTGCACGTCTGTGCAGTCCTCGAGAACCTTCTTGTAGGCGGGATTTTCGATGTCAAGCTTCAGGAAGGCTTTCTTGATCTTCTCGATGATGTCTTCGGGAAGGTCGGACCGGCAGACGATCGGCTCGTTCGAGATATCCTGCGTCGTCGCAAGGATCGTCAGCTCGTTCATCTTTTCCTTTTCGCGGAGGGTATTGCGTGCATCGTCGTAGCAAGCGCCCGCGTCGAATTTCCCGAGAAGCACGGCCAGGACGACCGCATCATGCTTTCCGAGGAAGCCCGCTTCGGCGAAATCTTTGTCGGGGTTGACGCCCGCCTCGAGCAGCAGCGCCTTCGGAAACAGGTAGCCGGACGCCGAATCCTGTTCGACCCAGGCGACCTTTTTGCCTTTGAGGTCGGTGAGATTCTTGATGCCGCTGTCCTGCCGAACGATGATGATGCCGCGATACGAGGTTGTCTTGAACCGCTTCGGCTTGACCAGGAGCCGCATCGCAGCCTTCTGCTTGGGATCGGCGAGGGCTTCGACGTAGGAGGTCGTGCCCATCCAGGCGATATCGATCTCGCCGCGGGCCAGCTTGCTGATGATGCCCTTGTAGTCGGAGGCGAGAACGAGCCGCGTTTCCTTCACACCAAGTTCGTCGCGTAGATACGACAACAGCCCTTCGTGTTTTTTCACCATCTCGGTGGCGTTGGTGAACGGAATACGGCCGATTTTGAGAACCGTGTCCTTGTAGGCGCCTCCGCTTTGCGAAGGGGATACGGCGGCGGTCGATGAAGCCGCCGTCTGTGAGCCCGACTGGGGGGCGCCGCCACCACAGCCGCTTGTGATCAGTGCGAAAAACAACACGCACGCGCCGAGAACTGTCGCTGCAAAACGAAGTTTCCTCATCTCAGGCCTCTGTGTTCAGGTGTTGTGGTACATGTATAGCATAGAACGCATCTGTTTGGAAACGAGGGGTTCGGAAACGTGCGTCATTTTTGCGCGGCGGCGACCGGAAGATCGAGTCGCATGTTGATTCCGTCGTTCCTGATGCGGGTTATCATGATCAGGTCGCCCAGTTCGTTCGCCACGTTCAGGTTCGAGAGCGGCGGGATACCGCGTCCAACGAGAAGAGGCGACTGGAGGAGCTTCTGGAGCTGTTCGTTCAGGAGGCAGAACCGGATTTTCCAGTAGCGGTGCGCATCGGCCGGAATGCCGGCGAAACCGGCTTCTTTTCCGGCGGAGACGTTCTCGATCCGGTCGGCGAGCTTCAGCAGTGAGTCGCGCCCGGTTGAAAGAAGCAGATACTCGCCGAGCATGCCGACGTGGACGCCGATGTTCGGCAGGAGAAAATACGAGATCTTTGCTGTCGGCCGCTTTTCCAGATTCGGAGCCGCCATCACGCCGACGGTCATGGCAAGCTGTTTCAGCTGCGGAACAAGGGAGACCAGCTTGACGGGATCTTTCACGCGGATGGCGACGCGCAGGTCGGGCAGGCCGCCTTCCCCGGTCGGGGTCAGGTCGAGGTTGACGAAGGATTCGAGGCCCGGGTTCGACAGGATGTCCCGTTCGAACTCGAGGCCGGCGGAGGCGAGATAGCTCTCGACGATACGCGTCTGAGGAAATGCCCGGAGTGCCTGCATCGTTTCTGACGGTGAAACGGTCGGGCTGACCTGGACGAAGGACACGAGCGAATCCGGGAAGATGAATTTCGAGCAGGTGAGCGGCGCGGGTGGAGTTCCGCCGGGCATCATCGCCTCGGCGAATGTTGCGCCGCCCTGCAGTTGGATTTCGAGGGCAAAACCGGATGGGGTGAGGCTCATCACGACGCCGATTGCGTCAGCCATGCGGAGGAATGGGATGAACTTCGTCTGGAGCTTCATCATCTGGCCGGGGCGGAGCCTTGCCTGGGCTTCGGGATTCTCGAGCATCGCCTCGAGCTGGGCTACCAGAGAATGTGGCTCGGCGATCGCGATCAGATGCAGGCCGTTGTCGGGAAAGGGGATGGCTTTCATCAGATTGCCGAGCAGGCCTGTTTGCCTGACCCTGAGCTGATCGACGGCCGCCTTCTGCGTATCCGTCCAGAGATCGGCTTTGATCGGATGCGGTTTTTCCTGCTTTCCGGCGGAAGCGGCAGGAACGAAGTCAGCCGCGTCATACGGTTTGTCGAGATGCTTCTCGAGCTGAGGAGAGAGCATCCGGCCGAGCCGCCTGAAAAACTCGAGCGGCTCCTTGTCTGGTGATTTCAGGAAGGTGCCGAACCTGGTGACGGTGACCAGAAGCCGCGCATCACCGGCTTTTTCGGCCGTGAGCGACGTGCCGGTCTCCTGGGCGGCTGAGGCAATTCCGCAGAAAAACAGGATGGTCAGCGCGACGCCGAGGACGAAGCGCACGAAGCCGAATCGTTGGGATGTCGGGATGAACGGTTTCATCGGATACATTCCTCCTGAGGGGGTCTCTGAGCTTCCACTATACCACACCGCCGTCGATGAAAAAAAACACGCGCCGCCACCGCGGGCAGTTCGTGATTCTTCGGTGCCGCTGGAGTGCGTGGACGCATCGTGATGCATGCCAGTCCGGCACGCCACCGGTACAATTTGTGGAAAGGAGGGAAAAAATCCGGTAAAATGAACAGAGAACCATGAAGAACATTCAGCCGGAATCGGCCACAACCCCTGGCAATGGCGTCCGATGCGGGCAGCGTCGTGCGACGCTCGGCCGCAGGAGCGCTTATCAGACCCGCGCCGGCGTCGTGTTCTTCGTCGTTCTCGCCGTTTTTCTCGTGATGGCCGTCATGGCGTTTTCGTTGAGCACGTTCAAGGGCGGTGCCATCGAACAGCTCTCGAAATCGATCGACCAGAATCGCCTAGCCATGCTCGCCCAGGCCGCAAACAATGAGATTGTCGCCATTCTTCGAAGCCAGGTGAACATGCACGTCCAGGGTGGGACCGAAAACGGGTTCTATTCTGTGTTCCGGAAGGCGATCAATCTCGAAGTCAAGGGTACCCCACCGACCCTGCCGTGGTCCGAGAACATTTTCGCTGACGACTATACGCCCGTTCTTACCCAAGACATGGTCACGCGCGCTGGATACAACATCGCCCTCAAAAGCCAGGCGAAGCTGGTGCTCGAGAAGCGGACGACCGTATCCGGAACCGCAGGATTCAGCGGGTATCTCGAGATCGTTTCCCGCGCATCGCATCTTTCGGGCGACCAGACGAAGATCGAGGTGAAGGAGCGCCGCGACATCAAGGTCGTCGACATGCGCCACTTCTTCGACCGGTATGCGCTGTACGTGAAAAACTACTGCCCCGACTGGAACAACCCTCGTCGCCGCGTCGTCGTCAAAGGCATTCCGCCTGATTTCTCGGCGGGCGTCTACTCCACCGTCTACGTTGGAAACCAGTTCTACCCGAAATCGAGGGAATACGAGTCTCCGGCGGCTTCCCCCCGGCTGTGGTTCGACGTCTGTTTCAGCGAACAGAAAAATCTCATCGCCCCCCTGCTTGGATTTGCCGCCACCACCGCGCGTACCGCGTTTCCCGGCATCGATTCCGGGCCGTTCAAGGTGTTTTTCGCCGTGAACAACGACAAATACCTCGATGTGGCGCCGTTCGGCGTTTCGGACTTTTATAAAGTCAAGCAGATCAAAGACCAGTTCCGCGACATGATCAACCGTGCCGCGAATGCATTTCTTGGCACGAACACCTACGTAGGGGGGCCTCAACTCAAGCAGAAATGCGCCGATGCGCTCGACGCGGCGGGAGGGAACGACAACTCCGCCGCATGGGTTCTCTGTGACGATTACAATGCGAAGGTTGCCGCGGCAGGAACGGATTTCTCAGCAAGCAAAGCCTTCAACCTGATCGTCCAGACCTGCATCGACAACTGGATCTACCGCTGGGGTTACACCGACACCTCCACCGCATGGGACCTCACCGGTTCGACTCGTCTGCCGGTGCCTTCGACGCTCATGGGCGACGTTCGGCTCGTCGGCCTCGCCACGCAGTCCGAGGAGACGAACAAGGTCGGCCCCTGGATGTACCAGAACATCCGACCGGAGGATGACTCGTCGCACGCTCCCTGGAACCGCGAGCGGGCCTTCGTGGGAAAGATGGCGAAGCTGTGCGGGCCGTCCGCGAACGTTCCGCTTCTCGTCGAGGGAAACGCGTTTCTGCGCTTTTTCAAGATCGCCTACTTCGACGAAGTGAACGCGACGTTCACTCTTTTGAACACACAGGTTCCCTGCGTCCTGGCGCCGGTTCCGCTCGACTACTACAGAACCGACGACGTTCTCGGCCAGGACGAGACCTTCCTCAACAAACCCTCGACAATCCTCGCGAACGACCGGCTGTTCTCCAAGAGCCTGCCCTCGTCGCCCGCGAAGGGATATCTCGATGACCGGACGCTGATGAGCCGGGCGATCGACACGATCCCGCTCAACACGATGTTCGCGACGGAGACCGTGAAGATCACGAAGACCGACGGCAGCGATGGCACATACGATCCGAAGGCCGACGGGGTGATCGCCGATCCGCAGCAGGTCGTCAAACCGGGAAAGACGGTGAAGCCGGGTCACAAGATGTTCCGCATCGTCGATGAGGTGATGTGCAGCCGCAACTACTACGATCCGCCGGCCTTCCTTCGCGAGCGCGTCGTTCGTGAAAATGGGAAAAATACACTATATATCGACGGATATATGTATATCACCGAGGGCGACCTCGACCTGACGGACGTCGACCAATTCGCCGGTCGTGGCCTGATCTTCCTCGGCAAGGGAAACTGCAGGATCGGGAACTTCCTGAAGAAGGACGGCAGCGATTCCGACCAGACCCTCCGGATCCTCCTGCTGGACGGCGATTTCATTGTGGATGCGTCCGAAAGCGATGTGGAGATCGAGGCGTCGCTCATCGCGACGACCTATGTCGCCCCGAGTTCCGCCCGGGATCCCTCGAGCCTCACCGCCCAGGGCAGTTTCAATCCCAACAACAAGCGGGTCAAAATTCTCGGCAACCTGGTGGTCGATTATCTCTTCACCGAGTCCGGCAATACCGGTGTCCCCCTCGACGGGACCCTGACGATCGAACACGATCCCATGATCTACAACCCCAAACCTCCCGTGAACGACCCGTTTCGCGCGAGCATTGGCGCGGTCCGAACGATGTTCAGCATGAACGCCGAGGGGAGGGAATCCTTCTGATGGATCGGAACAGATGGCTCGTCGTTCTCACGGTCTTCTGCATGATGATCGTTACGCTCACCCTCCTTCGGAAATACCACGGAACCCCCGTGGAAGCACCTGACCAGGCCATCGCCGAAAGCGCAGCCCCGGATGTCTCGGAGCCGGACGTGCCGGCCGTCGAAGAGCGGACAACGAACCGTCGCAGGCAGTCGGTGGCCGCGGTCGATCTGTCGCCTCCGCCGAGATTTTTTCTCGCCGTGGCGACGCCCGAAGAGGACGGGAAAAACATGCAGGAGTTGGCCGAACGCGCAAAAGCCGTCAAACCCGACGCATACACCGCTTCTGGCACAGGCAGGGCGGGCAGGCCGGAGGGCGGATGATGAGGATGAAAGACGGCTTTGGCTTCGTCGAGATCATCGTCGCGACCCTGATCGCGGCGGTGTGCTCGATCCCGATCATGATGATGGTTTCTTCCTCCCGATCCGAGACGTCGAAGGCCATCAACTACCTTCGCGCGATGGAACTGGCCAACGAGGCGCTCGAGTGGGCCATGATCGCGACCGATACGGCGAATCTGGACACGAATCTGAGCGGCTGCGGGGGCTCACTCATCGTGGATGTCGGCGGTGGCACGACGGGCCCTGCGGATGTCGACACGGCCGATCCTCAGAACCCGAAATGGAATGCCGACGGAATCATTTCCAAGGATATTGGATATTCTGATCAATATAATACTGCATTTTTTATCAGGAGTATCAGCGTCGTTCCGGTCACGCTGGGCGTCGGAGCCGGATACCTGAGCGAGGTCAAGGTCGAGGTTCGGTGGAATGAGGGCCGGGCGCCGACCAACCTGATGGATCCCGCCGGGGAACGTATGCGCAAGATCACTCTCACGACGCTGGTGACACATGACAATCGCATCGATTACTGACATGAAACGACGTTTCAAGGCGCGGTCGGCGTTTACCATGATCGAGATGATCGCCAGTATCGCGGTCGCCTTGCTCGTATTCTTGATGATATATAAGCTGCTCTCCAGCGTGCGGAACCATTACCTGTACGGGACGGTAAACCTCCAGAACTTGCAGGATGCTCGTCTTGCCATCAATCACCTCCGCCGCGACTTTTCTTCGGCATGCCCTCGTTTCAAGGACGGCGGGTCTCCGGCGACAGCATATATCTATGTGAACAGGTTGCGAAAATACATTTTCAAGGATCCTCCCGGTTGGGCCGCCCCATACGGTGATCCCATACAGGTCACACCGGACGGCCTCTCCTTCTTCCGATTCGAGTTCGATGCCGGCTCAAAACCTCGCGTGGAGCACGTCCTGTATACGTTCGACGCCGCGGCGAAAACCCTGAAGCGGAAATACAAGGGAACCGAGCGGAGTTTCAAGGGCTTCGAGGCCGTTGAATTCCGATTGTACACGCACATGGTGAATCCCGCCGTGCCACTGTTGTGGGTGCGCCTCCTGATACACGAGGGGAAAGAGATGTATGGTTCCACGAGTATCGGAAAGCCCCTCGAACTCACGACGACGATCTCGAGCAACTTCGTTTCGAGCAGTCTGAATAATTTGACTTGGAATTACGAGACCTATCATAATTAATTTGGATTTTTTCATGAACCCCGAACCGTTCGGTCGCGTCTGGTTTGTGAAATCCCTTCAAAAAACGAAAAATACATTCAGGAGGAAACGCAATGAAACGAGCGCGCTTTTTTGTGACCTGGGTCCTTGTGGCACTGATGGTGATCGAGCCCTTTGCCATCAACATGGCCGCCATGGCCGCCGATGCGGAACCGGCCGTTGCAACGACCGAGCAGGCCCAGCCCGCTTCCTCTGAGGAAGCTGTCACTCCGACCGCGGAACAGCAACGCAATGCGGCCGCAGCGGCGAGCACCGAAGCCCAGTCTGGCAGTGACCAGACGCAGGATGCCAGCAAGACGTTGAACAGCACCAAGACCATCAAAACCAATAGATTCATGAAAAGCGGTGACAAAAGGGCGGTCAGGGATGCAAACAAGCAGTTGTCTGAAACAAAGACCCAGGTCAACGATGTGAAGGGCACCGCCAAGGAAGCCGCCGGAAGCGTGAAGGAAATCGGCGCGGCTACAAAGGGCAGCGGAAACACCTTCGAAAAGCTGACCAAGGTTAAGGCCGCCGCCCAGAAGGCGCTGATCAAGATCGGCCAGCTCCTCCAGAAGATCGGCCAGTTGCTGAAAACCGTCGGTACCGCGCTCGTTTCGATTGGTACCGCGCTCCAGTCGAACCCGTGGACGGCTTCCATCGGTGCCGCCCTCGTCTCAGTCGGCAAAGTCCTGATCAAGGTCGGAACCGCCCTCGACTACGCCGGCAAGGCCATCGAGAAGATCGGCCAGACCGCCGCCGATGTCGACAAGAACTTCTCCGACATCATCAAGGACATCACCGGCGCCGCCAAGACCGGCTGGGAAGAAGGCGGAAAGGTCGCCGATAAGACCGCGACCGACGCCCAGGCCGCCGTCGAGGCCGGCAACAAGGCCGACACCACCAAGGATGCCGAGCAGGGTACGACCGAAACCACGACCGATGCCGAAGGCGAAGCCTCGCGTGTCGAGCAGCCCGCCGAAGAATAATTCAATACCGTCCGCTCTACAACAACACCCCGGGGCTCTCCCCGGGGTGTTGTGCTGAGGGCATCAATCATCATCGCGTGTGCTATTCCCGGCCGGCGGGGTCTGCCGATGACGCCCATGAAGAAAATCGCTGTACATCATCTGCAGGGGCGGGTTTCAAACCCCCCTCTCCTCAATACATGCACGAAAATGATGCTCCGAACATGCCCGCCGCGATTGGGAGAAAAATACGTTCAGGCGGACTGTGTCTGCATCACCCGGGGGGAGTTCCGCTCCATCTGCTCTCTGAGAACATTGCGGGCCTTGAACAGCCTCGATTTTGCCGTTCCCTCGGGGATGTTCAGCATCTCGGCGACTTGCTGAAGCGGGATGTCCATGAGATAACGCATGATGAGGACTTCCCTGATCTCTTCGGGAAGCCTCTGGAGCGCAGCGTGGACTTCTTCCCCGGCTTCCTTCGCGAGAAGTTCGGACTCGGGGGTGGGGGTGACGTCCTTGATCGCGGCCGCAAGCAGCGCTGGATCGAGGGGAGACGGTGTCCGGCGCCTGTGATGCGAGATCGCGAGGTTCCGCGCGATCGTGATCATCCAGGAGGTGAACGACTGGGCGGGATTGTGGCTCTTCAGCTTGCGGTGAATGTTCAGAAAGGTTTCCTGGGTGATGTCCTCGGCGTCGGCCGCGTTCCCCATGAAATGGTACAGGAACCGGTAAACGCCCTGCTGGTGCCGGCTGACGAGCGCTTCGAACGCATGCGCGCTCCCCCGAAGGGCTTCTCTGACGAGCTCGCCGTCGGGAGGACCGGAATGGTTCGGGGCGATGGTCATTCGTCGGGCGGCTGTATTCTTCGGAAATCCGGATCAACCGGGGCCGTGGCCGGATCTTTGGATACAGGCGATCTTGGATGGACGAAGCCGCCGGAGCCGATTGTCAGCTCCTCAGACGGTTTCAGCTCCCGTGCTTCGTGCGTGGCGACGGACGTGATCCGGACCGCGCCCGTGCGGAGACTGACCGTCGTCGAACCGTTCAGGACGGTCACGGTGAACACCGTGCCGATGTCCGTGACGTCGGCATGAGGGGTCTTGATCAGGAACGGGGCGGCGTTCGGAAAATGAACGATATTTGCTTCTATAATTCCTGACTCGAGGTCGACCTGTCCCGAGGCCAGGACGGCTTTCGCTCCGCTCAGGGAAAGCCGGAAACGATCGCCGAGCTCGACCCGAACGTTTGCGCCGGCTTCGCAGTCGAGTCGCGTTCCGAAGGCAATGCCTTTTTTCTTCGTGTCGGGAGTCACTCCCAAAACGCGGCCTTCAGCCGATACCATGCGCCAGGCGTGATGCCGTCGAAGATCCTGGAGTTCCGATCCGCGATCGATGACCGCATGGCACAGGGCGACGATGGCGATGCCGGCGGCTACGTAGAAGACGGAAGATGCGAACGGCGTCTTCGGCGTCACCAGCGCGATCAGACGTTCGAGCCAGCCGGGAGAATCGGATGCCGCCGGCTTTTCCAGCGCGACACGCTGCATGATGCGCCCCGTGAGATCCGGGGTGCGAACGGCCCGCCGGTTGATCTCGAGACCGAGAGCCATCCGCTCCTGGGCTTCCAGGAGTCTGGAGCATGACGGGCAGCTTTTGCCGTGCTCTTTCAGTTCCGCCGGAACGCCGAGCGTGTCGGCCGCTTCCAGGATGCTTTTGAATTGCTTGCAGTCCATGTCAGGCCCTCCGTCTATCAGACGCAGGAGGGGAGGTGCGGGTTCATCATGGATGACATGGTATCAGAAAAAAGCCCGAACCACCCGCACCACGGATACTTCGATTTTTCTCTGAGAAAACCACATGCCCTCTGAAAACTGGCATGTTGTATTCCCCATCATCACGACGAAGGAATCAAGACGCAAAACCTTCCTCCATCGATGGATCTATCGTCGTTCTTCGTGTCTTGATGCCTTTGTGGTGAAACAATCTTGCATCTCTGTGATTCAGGAGTTGAGAAAACGAACCCCTTCACTGAGGATGTAATATGGCGTGTTCCGGATGTCGATAATCGGGTATAATGGGCGGGACCGACCAGAGGAAACAGGCCATGGCCGACACGCGGGAAAAACCGCCGGACGGTGCTGATCGTGAGGAGCTTCTGATGCTACGGCAGATCATCTGCCAATACTGCGGGCTCGATTTCGAGGTTCTCGATTCTCCTGATGCGGGCAAGATTTTTTGCCCGAACTGCGCGAATGAGATCGATTCGAAGCGGGCACAGGCGATCGAGACCCTCGGCAACTACCGGCTGGTGAAACTTTTGGGCCAGGGCGGCATGGGCCAGGTCTACTCGGCCGTCGATCCGGCGAACAACGTCTACGCGCTGAAGGTCATGACCCACGAGAGCCTCGAGTCGCCCGACCTGATCGAGCGTTTCGAACGGGAAATGGCGCTGATGGCCGGCCTGAACCATCCCAACATCGTGCGCGTCATCGACCAGGGCTCCGCAGCGTCCTTCAAGTATTTCGTGATGGAACTCGTCGAAGGCGGAACGCTCCGGCAGGTGATCCGCGACGGCGGCCTCACCGAGGGGCGCATCATCGATATCGCCCTTGGCATCCTTCGTGCCCTGAACCATGCGCATGCCCATGGCATTATACATAGAGATATAAAACCAGAAAATATCATGTTCGATCGGCAGTCGAACGTGAAAGTCACGGATTTCGGTCTCGCACGCAAATTTGGAGCGTCCAGCGACCAGCAGTCGCTGACCAAGACCAACGCGTTCATGGGCACGGAAAACTACATGTCGCCGGAACAGCGCATCAACCCCAAAGCCGTGACGCACAAGACCGACATTTACGCCGTCGGGGTCGTCCTGTACGAAATGCTCACCGGCGGGCTGCTCCCGCTGGGAATCTTCCAGCCCCCATCCTGCTACAAACCCATCCACCAATACTGGGACACCCTGACCTTCCGCATGCTCGATCTGAATCCCGACATGCGGCCCGACAACTGCGCCGTCATCATCGAGGAGCTGGATCGGTTTCAGACCCACAGGGGCGATCCGTCTACCGGTGACGGACGGAAACGGGAACAACCCGCTGCCGTTGCCGACGCTGCACCGGCAGCCACCCCACCGTCGCTTACCAATTTCGTTCAAGCAGAAAACGAGCGGGCGAAAGAACGTCTGAAAAAGTTCATCGACGACGCGGGCGAGCAGTTCCAGGCTGGAAACTACGCGGCTGCGCTTCCTCTCTTCGAGGCGTCTCTTGCTGTTGTCATCAACCCGGACGACAGGAACAACGTTCTCGAATGGATGCGCCTCTGCCGCGAAAAAATTCAGGAGGCGAAAGATCGCCAGAAGCCGACCTACATGTGCCCGAACTGCCTCAAACCATTTCTCTGGAGTGAACCCGGAGCCATGCCGGAGTCGCTGTCGTGTCCCCTGTGCCATTGCCTGCTGAGGTTCGATCCGCTTCGAAAAGTCCTGCGAAAACAGACGACGATCATAAACAAAACACCCCCTTCTACCGACAATTCGGGACAGTCGGCTGAACAGAAGGGCAAGCCGGGAAACCTCGGGTATCAGATTGCCTTTCTTGCCTTGGTGGGACTGTCGCTTCTCGACTGGTTTTACCCGGACGTTTTTGAAGAAGGAATCGGATGGCTGTACAGAAACACGGTGGGTTCGATGATCGGCGTCAGCGCAGGGAAAGTGGTTCTCGTGCTGCGCTTCATGATGCATCTTGCCGTGCTGGTCACCGTGGTCAGGCTGGCCTACATCCTCTCGGGATTCTGACTCCTGATCTCCATCCGAAAGCCGGGCGCGCGGCGCGACTGGTGCTGCTGTTGACGGCCCTCGCCTTTCTCGTGTCGGCGTTCTCCGTCATTCTTGCCGGTGACCCTGGCATCACCGGCGAGGTGAACGAGGATCGCGAACGATATCTCCAACGGCTCAAATTCATGCGAATGAAGCGGCCGGACAATCCCGAATATAGCTACCAGATCGGGAATCTGTATTCCAGTCTCAAAATGGAAGACGAAGCAATCAAGGAGTATCGGCGCACGCTTCGCATCGATCCGCACCACCCCGGCGCAAAATGGTTTCTGAGTCGTGTGCTGTCGAGCAAGGGCTACCACGAAGAGGCGTTTCGCCTCGTGCGCGAACTGATGGACCAGCGGCCAGAAGATCCCGAACTCTACTACAGGGCCGGGGAAATCCTGCTCGAACTCGATCAGCCAGACCTCGCGAAGGAATATTTCGCTCGTGTCGACGAGCTGAACTTCCCCGACCGCAAGCCGCCCGTCTCGATCAAACCCGTCATCCGCTGATCTTCCCCGAAAAAAACTCTGCGCCTCTGCGCCTTGGCGATGAGTGAATAAAGAAGCTCACCGCTGAGACGCTGAGACGCAGAGAGAGAATTCCCTGGCCTGAAAGAGGGATGTCAGGCGGTTATTTTTTCATTTTTTCCTTGAGGGCCTTGAGGTCGTCGTCGATCGACCGGTCGCGCTCGAGCTGCTCGAACTTCTGCTCGATCGTCGCCTTGTCCAGTTCGGCGAGGGCGCCGGCCATGGCTTCGGTCTTCGCGACCTTGTCGGCCATGCGATCAAAGGCGTCGAACAGGTCGGCCTGCTCGTTGATGCTGCTGACCGTATCGGTGAGGTCGATGCGGGTTTCTGCACGCTTCTGGCGGCTCAGCAGAACCTGGCGCTTGTTCTTCGCCTCCTCGATCTTGAGTTCGAGGGCCTTGTAGCTGGTCTTGAGCAGTTCGACGGCCTTGCGCTGCTCGTCGAGCTCGGTCTCGAGCGACGTCGTGATGTCGGCATACGACTTCTTGCGCTTCAGCGCCTCGCGAGCCAGGTCTTCGCTGTTCTTCTCGAGCGCCAGCAAGGCCTTGCTCTCATACTCGCCGGCCAGTTTCCGGTTTTCGTCGACCTTGTGCTCGAGCAACTTCTCGTCCTTCATCGAGCGGGCGATCTGGAGCTTGATCTCGCGCATGTTTTCGTTCATGTCGGCGATGATCTGGTCGAGCATCTTTTCGGGGTCTTCCGCCTTCTCGATCAGAGCGTTGATGTTCGACCGGATGATCAGAGAAATCCGCTTGAAAATACCCATATCCCATCCTCCTTGGTGATGTTGTATCACGCAATCATAATAGCAAACCGAGTGCCAGGTGTCGAAACCCGCGATTGGAAGCGACTTCCTGCCGGCGAGGCTGGAATCCGGCTTTCCGGGGCGCGACATGCGTGTCGCAGATCATGAGAATCGAAGGAAACGATGAACCCTGAATCAGAGCGGTTTCCCCTAGATCGCTCGAAAAAAGTTGTGTCACATGTGTCACAGCCGGTTTCGACCGAAGGCCTTGTCGAGTTCACGTCCGAGTTCGACTCGCCAGCCTTCGCCGAGATACTCTCCGAGGAGTTTTGCACCCCAATCGAGCATCAGAGGAGCATGAACGACTGACCGGCAGTGGGGGGCGATATACTGGTTGAGAAGCCATTGGTCGCCTGACTTCTGGAGGACGAACGGGAAAAGGCTGCACCAGAAGGGTTTCCATTTCGTGACGGGAAGCCCTTCGTCGAGACAGTGGGAGTGGATCGAACAATACAGTATGTTCTCCGAGCCATGATAAGCGAACGGGCAGGGGGCATTGTGGCTGACTTCCCTGATGTACAGGCGCCCCTTATGGGTTTCTGAAATCCCGTTTCTCAGGAACTGGATCGAGGCTTTCGAAAGTCGATTCTGAACGATGGGGAACAGGGTCGCGAGCTTGTCGGCTTCGTCCTGATCGATCGGCGTGCCCCGGTCGCCGATCGCGCAGCAGCAGCCCTTGCATGCCGTAAGATCGCAGGCAAAACGCGTTTCCCACACGTCGTCCGCGATGAGGACCTGTCCGATCTGGTGCATGAACCAGTACTACACCCTCAGCCGATCGACTGCAACGGTCGTCGATTAATAAAAATTCCCGGATAAACCGATACATGAAGATGATGCCTGCAATAGATATGATCATCATTTCCATGCTGGTCGTCCTCGTGGCGATCGCTGGAATACGATTCTACCTGCGTCGCAGGGCCGCATTGCGGCAGGAAACGGCGCCTCCCGAACCGGAACCCCGTTCAGAAATACAACGTCCGGAAGAGCCGAGAAAATCTTTTTTCGAACCGCCGCCGCAGGCGAAGGGATTCGCGTCTCCAGGCCCCGTGCCGGCTTCAGAACCTCAACAGCCTGCACCGCCGCCGACGGAGGCTGTCTCAGCCCCAACGCCGCAGTTCCAGGAAACGGACGGGTTCGCGCCGGGAAGAACGACGCCGGGAAAGCCCGAGTCACCGTTCCCTCCGGCGCGGGTTGCAGGGCCTGAAGAGCTTCCGATCATCATCGGGAGTTTTTCGATGCCTGCCCAGGAGCGCCTGCTGGCGATCAGGCGGGCGGCGGAACTCTCGCTCGTCGAAGCCGTGCCGACCCTGATTGAGGTTCTGTACGAGCCCGATCCTTCGATATCGGCCGCTGCCGCGGACGCGCTGGGCCGGATCGGCGATCCGCGCGGTATCGAGCCCCTCCTCGAAATCACCCACAGGAATGACATTCGGCTTCTCCAGGAAATCGAGGCAGCGGGATATGCCGGTGATTCCGATTCCAAGGGGAGTCGAAAAAGCACCGAGCGGGGCGAGGGAAGTGAATCGAGGGATTTGGCCGTCATTCCCGAGGCGAATCCTTTCAAATACCGCGAACTCACCGTCTTCAAAATCGATCTTTTGCCGAAGGAGTATTTCCAGGCAGACGGCACGCCGATCCCCAGGCGTGACCTGGTCATGAAGGGGCTCAAGGACAACGACCAGCAACTTCGGAAAATGGCCGCGAAAGCGGCGATCGGCATCCATGATCCGGAGGTCATCCCGACCCTCGTCGAGGCGCTTCAGAACCCGTATGAGGTCGAGTCGGTCCGGTATCTCGCCGCCGAAGCCCTTGGCGACTCGGGCGACGAACGGGCTGGCACGCCGCTCCTGAAGGCGCTGAAGGACGAGAACGTCGCCGTCAGATACTCGGCAGCCGCCGCGCTGAGCAACATGCGCGATGAGAAAACCGTCGGCGCCCTGATCGACGCGTTGAACGATGACAACGAGTTCGTGCGGTCCTCGGTCGCCTACGCCCTTGGCACCATCGGAGACAGGCGGGCCATGGAGGCCCTCCTTGGCAGGATCGACGACGGCAGCGAAGTGGTGCGATTCTCGGTCGGCAAAGCCCTCGGCGGCCTCGGCGGGGATGAGGTCATTGCCGAGCTCGACAGGCGGCTCGACACGGCAAATACCCGGTTCAAGCGCGCTCTCATCGACGTGGTGTCCCAGATCAAGAATGAGAGCGCCGTCGAACTGCTCAGAAAAGCCCTCCGGGATTCGGACTCGGAAACGAGCTACAAAGCCTCGCTGGCCCTCATGACCGTCGACGACGTCGATGTGCTGGACGATCTGATCGAAGCCTCGCGCCGGCTCGACCAGGAACTGATCGCCTGGTTCCAGTCGCAGGAGAAGCTCGGAACCATGCCCTCCTTCGAGCCGGCCGCCGGCCCGACCAGGCCGAAAGAACGCCAGGGCGGGGATGCATCGAGCAAATTCAGCAGCCTCCAGTCTGAACTCGGGGGCGGCGACTCGATCGAAAAGCTCGAGGCCGCTCTCAAACACGACAGCCCGAACGTCCGAGGCTGCGCCGCGAACGCGCTCGGCGATTTCGTGGGGATGGAGGCCGGAGTCTTGCTGCTCGAGGCACTGAACGACAAGCACGAATATGTACGCTCCTGCGCTGTCGCTGCTCTCGGCAAAAGGCGCGATCCCGAGACGCTCGACAATCTCCTGAAGCTGCAGGATCCATCAGAGGATGTCCGGTACTCCATCGCGAAAGCACTGCCAGGGTTCGGCCGGAAGGCCGAGATCTTTTTCGCCCTGAACAAGATGATGGAAGGCGATCCTTCCCGCGACGTCCGCAGGGCGGCGAGAATGGCGCTGGACCAGATGAAAAAGGAAAGTGAGGCCGAGGAAGCACAGAATGACGACAGAAACGTTTGAACAGGCCGTCGAACGGGTATATGCGTTTCACACGAAGCGCGCGCCCGGTATTTATATTGGCGTTGCTATGGTTCAATATGCCGTCGAGGCGCTCGGAGCTGAAAACAGGGAAAAACTGAACGCGGTCTGCGAGACATCGACCTGCCTGCCCGACTGTCTCCAGGTGCTTGTCGGGTGCACCGTCGGCGTCAGATATCTCAAGCTTCGCGAAGAGATCGGACGGTATGCCTTCACCCTGTTCAACCGGAATACGGGTGAGGGGGTCCGCGTCTTCATCGACCTCGACAAAATCGAATCCGACGAGACGCCCGAATTATATCGTTTCTTTTATAGAACGAGGCACGTGCCGGACAACCGCTCGCGCGAGGAGTCGGCAAAAAAGGTCGTGGAGGAATTCTCGCGTGTCGGGAGACGCATTCTCGGCCTTCAACGGGTGCAACTCCTCAAATACGGCAAGGAAGAGATCCTTCCGGCGAAACGATGCCCGACATGCCGCGAATCCTTTCTTGCGCGCAGCGAAGCGCAGGAAACCTGCGACGTCTGCTCCGGCGCTTCGGCCTACTACACCTTGAAACATTGACCGGGCCGAGGTCTTCGGCTGCGTCTCAACCCCAGGCTTGTTGATTCCTGCATACCAAAAGACCATTTCACGTTCCCGTTCGTGAAGAACCTGTCGAAGCACGAGAAACTTTCGTCAGCGCAGGATCACAAGAGGCTTCGACAAACACAGGGCGAACGGGGTATTCGTTCTGCGGCACACACGAAGAATGCATCAAAATGAAAGCGGACACCCGCCTTCCGGCGGGTGTCCGTTCGTTCAGAGTCCGATCGCGGCTCGTCAGTCGTCTTCGACCTTGAGGACGGCCATGAAGGCTTCCTGCGGAATCTCGACATTGCCGACCATCTTGAGACGCCGCTTGCCTTCCTTCTGTTTCTCGAGAAGCTTGCGCTTTCTCGTGATGTCGCCGCCGTAGCACTTCGAGATGACGTCTTTTCTATATGGTGCAATATTTTCTCGGGCGATGATCTTCGCTCCGATCGCGGCCTGAAGGGGAATCTGGAACTGGTGCCGGGGAATCAGCTTGCGGAGTTTCTCGATCATCGACCGGCCACGGCGCTCGGCCCGCTCGCGGTGCGTCAGGAACGAGAGGGCATCGACGGGCTCGGAGTTGACGAGAATGTCGACGCGGATGATCTCGGCGGTCCTGAAGCCGATTTGCTCGTAGTCCATCGAGGCGTAGCCCCGGGTGCGACTCTTGAGCTTGTCGTAGAAGTCGACGAGGATCTCGGCCATCGGCAGGTCGAACGAGATCGAGACGCGGTTTTCCGAGATGTATTCCATGTGCTTCATCGCCCCGCGCCGCTCGGTGCAGAGCTCCATAACCGTGCCTATATAATCTTTCGGCATGAACATCGTCGCGTGGACGAACGGCTCGCGGATCTCGGCGACTTTGGTGATATCGGGCAGTTTCGCCGGGGACTCGATCTCGGACTCGACACCGTCCACGGTGCGGACCTGGTAGACGACGTTCGGAGCCGTCGTCACGAGCTCGAGATTGTATTCCCGCTCGAGGCGCTCCTGGACGATTTCCATGTGGAGGAGGCCGAGGAATCCGCACCGGAAGCCGAATCCGAGGGCGACCGAGTTCTCGGGGACGAACGAGAGGCTCGAATCGTTCAGGGTCAGCTTCTCGAGCGCGTTGCGCAGTTCGTCGAAGTCGCTCGCCTCGACGGGGTAGAGGCCGCAGAACACCATCGGCTTGGCTTCCTTGAAGCCGGGAATCGGCTGCACCAGAACGTTCTTCCCCGCATTCGTGATCGTGTCGCCGATGCGGACGTGGCCCATCTCCTTGATCGTGGCGCAGAAATACCCGACGTTGCCTGCGGCTATCTCGTTGACCTGGAGGGGTTTGGGGGTGAACACGCCGGTCTCGATGACCTCGAACTCGGAGCCGGTGGATAGGAACTTGATACGGTCGCCGGTCTTGAACGAACCGTCCACGACACGGCAGTAAACGACGACGCCCTTGTACGAATCATATTTTGCATCGAATATGAGGGCTCGAAGGGGCGCCTTCGGGTCGCCGACGGGGGGCGGGAACTTCTTGGCGATCGCCTCGAGCAGTTCGGGAACGCCTTTCCCCTCTTTTGCCGATACCAGAAGCGCGTCGGAACAGTCGATGCCGACGAGGTTCTCGATCTCCTTGCGCACCTTCTCGGGATCGGCGGCCGGAAGGTCGATCTTGTTGATGACCGGCAGGATCTCGAGATTCCCGGCAAGGGCGAGCGTCACGTTCGCCATCGTCTGGGCTTCAACGCCCTGGCTCGCGTCGACGACCAGAACTGCACCCTCACAGGCCGCGATCGATCGGGAGACCTCGTAGGAAAAATCGACGTGGCCGGGTGTGTCGATGAGGTTGTACATGTATTCCTGTCCGTCGGCCGCGTGATAAATCATCCGGACCGCCTGGGCCTTGATGGTGATGCCGCGCTCGCGCTCCAGATCCATGGAATCGAGGATCTGGTCTTTCATTTCACGTTTGCTGACCGTGGCGGTATGCTCGATCAGCCGGTCGGCCAGGGTCGATTTGCCGTGGTCGATATGCGCGATGATGCAGAAATTACGAATGTGCTTCTGGGGGTGTGCCAAAGGGGGCGCTCCTACGGGTGGCCGAAGATCAGCCGGCTCAGGGTGGTTTTGATGATCCAGAAAAGAATGAGAATGGCGATGACGGCTATGATGCCAAAAACGAAGTTTCCGATCAAGTCCTTGTTCGACGCCCAGAAAAGCGTATCGAGCTTTTTCTGCACGTTCGGATCGTTGGGATTGTAGATGAGAATGCGCCGCAGATGCTCCTCGGCGTGCTCGTAATCAGCCTTGGTCATGGCCCGGTCGCCGAAGTAGTGCAGGGCGTTCACCATGAGCGCGCGGGCATCCTGGTCGTTCGGCTGGAGGTTGAGCACCTGCTCGATGCGAAGGTAGGCCTCATCCCATTTGTCCTCGTTCGCGAGAAGCTTCGCTTCGCGAAGAAGCAGGGCGGCCTTGCTTGGCTGGAGGAAATGAACGCGGTTATTCCCCTGGTCGCTCACGATCAGGGTGTCCTGGTCGGTGAGAGCCATGCCGCGTGGCCAAAGAAGCCGGCCCGGGCCGGTTCCGCGCCCGATGGGAAAGTTCTTGACGAACAGGCCATTGGATGTGATCTCGACGATGCGGTGGTTTCCGCTGTCTGCGATCAGCAGATGTCCCGAAGGACCTGGAATCATGTAGGAAGGCTCGTTCAGCTCGCCTTTTCGGTTCCCTTTCACCCCGTAACGCCAGACGACGTTTCCGGAATGGTTCCAGCTCACGACCTGGTGGAACGTCGGGTAGGAAACGGCGAGATCGCCCGACGGAAGCCAGCAGACGCCGCGCGGAGGAAGGGAGCGGAGTTCTTTTTTCTTCGTCTCTTCCTTGTAATGAATTTCGCGAACGAACTTCCGGTCTGCATCGAAAATCTGGACGCGCTTGTTGCCTGAATCGACGACCGCGAGCTTTCCGTCGGGGCTGATGTCGATGTCGAGGGGGGTGTCGAACTGGCCCTGCTGGCGGCCGAACCGGCCGATCACCTCGACGAGGGCGCCGTCGGACAGGCGCAGGACCCAGATGTGGCCCGTTCCCGACCCGGCGACGAACAGATGCCCTTTCCCGTCGAACGCCAGGCCGACCGGTTTGTCGAGCCGCGGACCGGCGGCGGGTTTCACCTCGATGGGTTTCGGTGTTTTCGAAGAGCTTGAATCGCGCTTCTTCTCGGGCGGGAACAGCGACATGAGTTCCGTCTCGGTGAGGCTCGCGACCTGTGAAGCTACACCGGGAGTCTGCGGGACGATGGTGAAAAATTTCTTGAAATTGCCCTCGGAGGTGAGGATCTGGACACGATTGTTCTTTTGGTCGGCAACGATGATGTCGCCGGAGGGGGCGCGCAGAAGGTCTTCCGGCATGATGAACTCGAGTTCGCCCTTCCCTTCATAGCCTCGAGTCACGAAGTTGGCGAACTCGAGTGCCAGAGCCGTCGTACCGGCAAAGGCGAGGAAAAAAACGACGGCCGCGGCGAGCCACGGCCTGGGCGAAATCTTGGAATTCAGAGGGCGCATCAGTTGCTGATCTCCTCGACTTGAGGGAACATGAGATAGTTGTCGGAGGACAGCTTCTCTTCACGGCTCATTCCGCCGGTGGTCACGATGCGATAGGCATCGATCGTATATCCCGTCACCCCGGGTCGCACGATGCGCTTTTCGCCGGATTTGAGACGGGTGCTCTTCTTCTTTTCGACAGGGAAGCGGATCGCCCTCTCGTTACGGGTTGCGACCACGACCTGGTCGAACGGCTTGCTCGGAGCGAAGAACGAGACGTGGACCCGGCCATTTCCGCCGCGGCAGGAGATCAACAGAGGAACGCCGAGGGTGTTCACGAAGCGGAAGTTCTTCGAACCCCAGGCGATGGCCGCGTCGAGACCGCGATCGGCATAGGGAATGCCTTCGTAGATCGAGTGATTGTGCCGCTCGGTAATTTTCATGTTGGAAAGCAGGGCCGTGCGGTACAGGGTCGTGCTGACCTGGCAGACGCCACCGCCCATTCCTGGAATGACGCGGCCGTTCGATATGACGCCCGCCATCTTGAATCCGTTCTTCGAAACGCGGGGGCCCACCGCTTTGTCGAAATTGAACTCGGCGCCGGGGGCGAGAATGAGTCCATCACACTTTTCGGCAGCAATGCGGAGGTTTTCGTTCCGCGCTTCGTCGTCAGCATGATCGGCATGGAGTGTTTCGAACCGACCGAGGCACACGCCGAAGCCGAGTTTCTGGCGCTGGGCTTCGAATCCCTCGAATCCCTCGTCGATCTTCACGACGATCGGAACGTTGAGCGATGAGGCATCGGCCGCCTGGGAGGCCATATCCTTGAGCGTCAGCAGGGTGAGCTCTCGATCGATCACGCGCTTGCCGGAGCCGCGGATGATACGAAGGGGATTTCCCCGCTTGTCGGCCGAAACCCGCGCCGGCTCGATCGGAGTTTGAAGGTCGAGTTCCTGGAGGCTCGAAATGAGGGAGTGCGCAAGCTGAACGTCGACTTCGACGATGGGGGGTTCCTGGGCGCCGCGCTTCGAGACGCGGATCAGCTTCTGAGGCCCGAGATTCATCGTCTTCGCGTCGATGGTGAAAGAAACGTCGATGTCACGCAGGGTCGCTTGAGCGGTTTCCGTGGAACTCATCGGTGCCTCCGAGCCGGGAACCTGCGTTTGCGAAGGCGTCCCGATCGTGCTCTGGCTGCCCGGTCGGCCGCTTTTGCCCTGGAGGTAGAAGATCCCCCAGAAGAAAACGCCGAGGAAAAGGGCGATGCCAAAAATCGAGGCGGCGATGATGAGATTCCGGCGCATGAACACAGCTCCCGCGAGTAATTTAGGCCTCTTCGTCCTTGAGTGAACGGGTCATGAGGTTTTTTGCCGCCTCACGGGGAGGCAGCGCATCGAAGAGAACCCTGCATATTTCTTCGGTAATGGGAAGGGGAATCGTTAGTTTTTTCCCCCACGAGGCTGCCATTCGAGCCGTTTCGACGCCCTCGATGACCATCCGGCTGCCGTGCGTCAGCTCGTCGAGGGTCTGGCCGCGGGCGAGCGCCTGGCCAAGCTGGTGGTTGCGCGAGAGCGGCGAGGAACAGGTCGCCATGAGGTCGCCCAGGCCCGAAAGACCGTAAAATGTCGTCGGCCGACCGCCGAGGCTCGTTCCGAGCCTGACCAACTCATGGAGGGCACGCGTCAGATAGGCGGCCTTTGCGTTGTCGCCCAGGCCGAGCCCGTCGACGATGCCGGCGCCGATGGCGAACACGTTCTTCAGGGTGCCGCCGAGCTCGACCCCGGTGCGGTCGGTATGCCGGTAGACCCGGAAATGATCGTTCGAGAGGAGCTCCTGAGCCTTTGTGGACCAGGATTCGTCGGGGCAGGCGATGACGGAGGCGCCGATTTTGCCTTGTGCGAGCTCGCCGGCGAGGTTCGGTCCCGAGAGGATCGCGACGTGGTCGGACGAGCTTCCCGGCTCGACGCCCGTCTCTTCGACGAGTATTTCACTGAGACGCTTGCCGGTGCCGGGCTCGAACCCCTTGGCCGCGTTGATGACGCCTGAAACCCGCGCCAGATGCTCGCGAAGCCCGTGCGCCACGCCGCGCAGATGGGTCGAGGGTACGGCGAACAGAAGGGCTTCCGCTCCTGACGCGACTTCCGCGGCGTCGTTCGAGACGCCCAGCTCGGGCGGAAGCTCGAGATCGCTCATGAAAAACGGGTTGCGCCGCCTGTTCCTGATGCCGGAAACGACCTCAGGCTCGCGCGCCCAGAGAGTGACCTGGTTGCCCTTCTTCGAAAGCAGCGTCGCGAGGACGGTTCCCCACGAACCCGCACCGATGACTCCGATCTTCATGTGTTCCGAATGCTCCGTTTCCAGGTGATTGTCAGGACTCGGGAGGTGCCGAGTGTGGCTCCGGCACGGGTTTCCTGTTGTCGAGCGCGTTCTCCTGGCCGTTCCAGAGCCTGACCAGGTTCGGCTTGTGCTTGTAGACGATGAACACGGCAGCGATCGACGAGAACACGAAGAACGTGTTCGCCAGGTCTTCGCCGTGATCGCGGAACACGAGGATAAGGAAGGGAAGGGAGCAGGCGGCTGCGATCGACCCCAGGGAAACGAACCCGGTCGATACCAGCGTCAGCAGGAAGATCCCGATTGCCGTGACGGACGCTTTCGGCGCGAACGCGAGGAACACGCCGAGACCCGTCGCGACGCCCTTTCCGCCCCGGAACTTCACCCAGATCGAAAGCGAGTGACCGATGATCGCTGCGGCGCCTCCCGCAAGGGCCGAGGCAACGACCGACTCGGCAGTGGCGGCGTAGGCGGTCGAAAAGAGAACGGCGGCGAAGCCTTTCAGGACGTCGAGGATCAGCGTGATCGCGAAGGGCTTCGTTCCCAGGACGCGATGAACGTTGGTTGCGCCCATGTTCCGGCTGCCGTGCTCGAAAATGTTGATGCCGTAGAAGATGCGGCACAGGAGCCATGCTGTCGGGATGGACCCGAACAGATACCCGATGACGAGCGACTGCCAGGTGATCGACGGCAACATCTTAACGACCGACGGCAAGCCGCATCGGCCAGCCTTCGAACGGGAACTCCTGGCGGATGTGGTTCAACAGATACCGCTGATAGGAGAAGTGGACGTTCTTCGGGTCGGACGCAGCGAGCCGGAAGACGATCGGCGGCCCGTTGAGCTGGCGCAGGTTCTTGAGATGCAGCGCCCGGCCCGCAACGGTCGGGGGCGGCTGGATCGTGACGGCCTCATACAGGATCTGCTTGAGCCGTTCGTCGGTGATGCGATGCCGGCCGGTCTCCTGCACCGTGTCGACCAACTCGAACAGCCGGTCGACGCGCTGGCCGGTGCGGGCCGAGATCGAGGTCACAGGGGCGAAATTCAGCAAGGGGAATGCTTCGCGCGTCTCGACACGCAGTTCGTCCCAGGGGCGGGCCGTCTTGTCGGCGATGTCCCACTTGTTCCAGACGATGATGC
>JAGOCE010000309.1 GCA_017998915.1 Candidatus Ozemibacteraceae bacterium | reverse complement strand
AGGGCGAGCGCAAGATCCTGGTGTTCGACCTGGGCGGCGGCACGCTCGACGTCACGATCCTCGAACTCGGCAACGGCGTCTTCGAGGTTCTCTCGACGAACGGCGACACCCAGCTGGGCGGCACCGACATGGACAAATCGCTGTTGGATTATATCGTCAGCGATTTCAAGGCAAAGGAAGGGATCGACCTCTCCGGCGACTCGATGGCGATGACCCGCCTGCGCGAGGCGGCCGAAAAGGCCAAGATCGAGCTTTCCACCACCTCGACCTCCGACATCAACCTGCCTTTCATCACCGCGACGGCGGCCGGCCCCAAGCACCTGCTGATGACCCTCACCCGGTCGAAGCTCGAGGAGCTGATCGACCCGATCATCGAGCGGTGCAAGCCCCCGATCGACAATGCCCTGCGCGATGCGGGCCTCAAGCGCACCGACATCAACCACATCATCATGGTCGGCGGCCCGACCCGCATGCCGATCGTCCAGAAGCTTCTCAAGGACCACTTCGGCAAGGATCCCGAGCGCGGCGTCGACCCGATGGAGTGCGTCGCGATGGGCGCGGCGATCCAGGCCGGCATTCTCCAGGGCGAAGTGAAGGACGTCCTCCTGCTCGACGTCACCCCGCTGTCGCTCGGCATCGAGACCCTCGGCGGCGTCATGACGGTCCTCATCCCCCGCAACACGACGATCCCGACCAAGAAGAGCCAGGTGTTCTCGACCGCGAGCGACAACCAGCCGGCCGTCTCGGTCCACGTCCTCCAGGGCGAGCGCTCGATGTCGGCAGACAACAAGACGCTGGGCCGCTTCGACCTGGTCGGCATTCCGGCGGCCCCGCGCGGCGTTCCCCAGATCGAGGTCACGTTCGATATCGATGCGAATGGCATCGTGAACGTTTCGGCGAAGGACATGGCCACGGGCAAGCAGCAGGCGATCACGATCACCAGTTCGTCCGGCCTCAGCAAGGACCAGATCGACCGCATGGTGAAGGAAGCCGAGCAGTGCGCCCAGCAGGACGCGAAGCAGAAGGAAAAGATCGAGGCGAAGAACCAGGGCGAAAGCCTCGTCTACCAGACCGAAAAGAACCTCCGCGAGCTCGGCGACAAGGTCCCCGCCGACCTCAAGGGCCAGATCGAATCGAAGAGCGCCGAACTGAAGAAGGCGCTCGAGGGCGACGATATCGAAGACATCAAGAAAAAGACCGACGAGCTGATGCAGGTCGCCCACAAGGTCGCCGAGATGGTCTACAAGGAAGCGGCCGAGAAGCAGCAGGCGCAGGAAGCCGCTCAACCGGGTGCCCAGGCCGCCGGCGGAACACATCCCGAGGGTTCGAAGAAGGAAGACGATAACGTCGTCGACGCCGAATTCAAGAAAGCAGAATGAGTTGACGACACGCGGGGCGGGCCGCCAGGGTCCGCTCCGCATGGCCGCCGCGATTCCAGGAGACACAGATGGCCAAGCGTGACTACTACGAGGTTCTCGGCGTCGCGAAAAACGCCGATGAGGCCGAACTGAAGCGGGCCTACCGCACCCTTGCCCGCAAATACCATCCCGACGTGAACCCGGCGAAAGAGGCCGCGGAACAGTTCAAGGAAATAAACGAGGCCTACCAGATCCTCAGCGATCCGAAGAAGCGCAGCGCCTACGACCAGTTCGGCCACCAGGGGCTCGAAGGGGCCGGCTTCAACCCGGCCGACTTCCAGGGTTTCGGGAATTTCGGCGATATATTTGGCGATATATTGTCAGACTTCTTCGGCGGCGCCAGCCACAAGGCAGGCCCGCGCCGGGGCGCCGACCTGCGGTATGACCTCGAGATCACCTTCGAGGAGGCCGTGTTCGGCTGCGAGAAGAAGATCACGGTCCAGCGCTCGGCGAACTGCACCCAGTGCGGCGGTTCCGGCGCCCAGACCGGAAGCAGCCGGAAAGTCTGCCCGGTCTGCCGCGGGAAAGGCACGATCTCCCTCGCCCAGGGCTTCTTCTCGATCCAGCGCACCTGTCACCAGTGCCAGGGCGAGGGCGAGATCATCGACAAGCCCTGCCACACCTGTCACGGCCAGCGGCGCGTCAAGCACAGCGAAACCCTCGACGTGAAGATTCCGCCCGGCGTAGAGACGGGCAGCAAGCTGAAGCTCACGGGTGAGGGCGAAGCCGGCGACAAGGGCGGCCCTCCGGGAAGCCTCTACATCGTCCTGACGGTCGGCAGGCACGAACTGTTCGAGCGCGTCGGCGATGACATCGTCTGCGAACGCAACATCAGCTTCCCGCTCGCGGCGCTCGGCGGGGAAGTCGATGTTCCGACCCTCCAGGGCCCGGTCAAGATCAAGATCCCGACCGGCACCCAGACCGGCAAGGTGTTCCGGCTCCGCGGCTACGGCGTGAAGTCACTCCAGGGCGGCCAGGGAGACCAGCTCGTGAAGATCTTCGTCCGCACACCGACCGATCTGAGCGAAAAGGCGAAAGACCTCCTCAAACAGCTCGCGGCCGAGGACGGCGACGCCGATTCCAAGCTCGGCGAGGGCGGCAAGTCCTTCTTCGACAAGGTGAAGCAGGCCCTCGGAGGCCATTGAACGGGCCGGATTTTTCTGTCATGTTCCGTAGGGGCGGGTTTCAAACCCGCCCCTACGCTGCATTCAAGGTGTTGTATAATGAAAGAGGAACGTTCAATGTCGAATGGGGGGTTTGTCATGCGGTGCATCACTTTCGGCCTTTCGAGGCGCATTTTCAGGGTGATTCCCCACGCCCTCCTCCTGGCGGGTCTTCTTGCCCCCGCGTTCTGCGAGACTCCGGCGGCGAATGATGCGGTCCCGACCGTTTCCCGGGACTCCGGCAAGGCCGAGGACCTTCTGAAAAACCTCCATACGCTCTCGCGGATGAATCTCGAGCAGACCGAAACCATGCTCGAGATCTACCGGAAAAGCTTCGCCGCCGATTCGCGTTCCCCCGACACGCGCATCGTGTTATCGGCTCTCCTTCTTCGCAAGGCGAACCTTCTCAAGGCAGCCCCCTTCCCCGATGTCGAGGCATGCTTCATGGAAGCGGCAGACGTGATGCCCGATTCGTTCGACGTTCAGTATCAATGGGGCCAGGCGCTGTTCGCCCGCGGAAATTTCGAGGCCGCCGTTCCGAAGCTGGAAGCCGCGGTCGCTCAGCGTCCCGAGCATCTCGACACGATCATGAAGCTCGGCATCTCGCAGCTGAAAATGATGAAATACGAGGAGGCACAGGCCCTCTTCGAGCGCGCCCAGAAACAGATCCCCAAGGATTATCTCCTCCTGTATTTCCTCGGACGCTGCGCCTACGAACTGAAGGACTACGACAAGGCGGTCGAGTATTGGGAAGAGGCTCTCAAGCACATTCCCAACCAGGAGGAAGGCGCGGCGCTCCGCACCATGATCGGAAAAGCGCGCGAGCAGTCGGCCTCGATCGCGGGAACGACGACGGACGAGAACCAGCGGTTCGTGATCCATTACGCCGGCTCCTCCCAGATGGATATCGGCGACGTGACGATGGAGGTCCTCGAGGACGTCTACGACCAGGTGACATCCGACCTGATGTATAAACCTGACATTAAAATCAACGTCATCTTCTTCCTGACCGAGGAGTTCTACGAGATCAACAACTCCGGCCGCTGGGTCGGGGCCCTCGCCCAGGGCGAGAAGATCCTCGTTCCTCTTCAGCAGGGCTATTCCGACCTCCAGTCCGTGAAGGGCATTCTCGCCCACGAGTTCACGCACGTGATCGTGAACATGCGCACCAACAACCGGTGCCCGACCTGGGTCAACGAGGGGCTCGCGGTCTACGAGGAGTTCAAGTTCGCGAACGGCGATCCGACGGTGCTTCGCCCTGATTATGAGCGGCTGTTCCAGTCGAAGATCATCGGCGAGAAGCATTTCATCCCGCTCAAGGAGATCAATCTCAATCCCGCCCAGCAGACCTACGGCTACCAGATCGGCCTCGGGTATCTCCAGTCGTATCTCGCCATGAGGTTCCTGATCGAGCGCTGGGGCTGGCAGGCCGTCGATGCTCTTCTGAACTCAATCGGCAAAGGCGACTGGCTCGACGACTCGTTGAACGAGGCGGCAGGCATGGAATTCTCCGAATTTCAGAAGGAACTGAACGACTGGATGCTGGGCCTCTGATGCCCCTTTTCGATGACCTCGACCATCAACTTCTATGATGTTGCCGGCGCCATCGGAGTGGCTGCTTGGCTGTCGTATTCAACGTCGGGTTTCATTCGCAGTTCGGTGCCGCGGGAATCGGCTCTCGGGGCTTCGATATCTGCGCTCATCCTGGGTGTTCTCGGGGCCAGGCTTTTTTCAGGTTTCCTGGCTCTGGGCAGGCTGCCGACCCTGTCGGAGCTGCTGCATTTCGAGCGAGGCGGGTTCGCGTTTCACGGTTTCGTGCTGGGCGTCGTGATCGGAATTGCCGCAGCCGCCCAGGTGGTTCGCGCGAGGCTCCCCGAACTGCTCGATGCTGCCGCTCCGGCGATGGCCCTGGCAACTGCCTGCTGGAGAACGGGCTGCTTTTTCAACGGCTGCTGCTGGGGAATCATCACCTATTCGCGATTCGATCTTCCCCTTCCGGGCCATCACTCCCCTCCAACGATCGGCCTTCCCCTCCCTCTTTTCGAAGCATGCTTTCTCATCTCCGTTTTCCTGGCTCTGCATGCTCTGACGAAGCGTCAATTTCTCCCGAAAGGATGCATAGCAGCGCTCTATCTTTCATTCCACGCCGCATATCGGGTTGCAGCCGATGTCTGGCGCCCGGATTATTCGAACGTTTTCTATGGCATTTCCGTTTTTCTGTTGATATTCGGAGGTCTCTGGCTCCTCAAATTGCGAGGACAGGCACGGCTTAACAAACGCCAGCGCTAACACACCCTTGTTTCCCACCGCACTCTGAAAATTCTTGCCGATACGCACTGATTGATTTCCACCCTATTGACTTCCCCGAAGAATGTAGAATATAATACTTGTCTGACTATTTCCGTCATCGTTATATATTCTAAGGAATTTAATGAAGCAAATCGGTAGTTATCTGGTAGATGCAGCTCTCATCACGCATGAGCAGTTGCAACGAGGGCTTGCTGTCAGCGAGAAGCAGAAGATCAGGCTCGGCGCAGCCCTCATCGACATGGGCTTCATAACCGAAGACGATCTTCAGACGGCGCTGTCGAGTCAGTTCGGAATACCTAGAATCGACG
>JAGOCE010000308.1 GCA_017998915.1 Candidatus Ozemibacteraceae bacterium | reverse complement strand
GCCTTGGTCCTGGCGAACCGTCCTCTGGAGCAGGGAACTCGCCGGGCACCTGGAAGAGTGGTTCGCGGTGTGTGACGAGCGGAACGACATCGAGCTGTTCCGGCGCCTGTACCAGTGGAAACTGATCCCGACGAGGGGCTGGAAAACCGATACGAAGCCCCTCGTCGCGGACCTGCTCCGGCGCCTCACCGACGCCGCGGCTCCCGCCAGGGAAGCCGTCTGGTCGTCCGATTCCTGGCACGCCGCCGGCGACCTCCTCGACCCCGTCGTCACCGTCCACCCCGACGGCCTCGTCTTCGAGGCTTTCAGCCAGGACCAGAGCTCGTATGTCCAGGTCAAGGCCGATGCCGGGCTCTTCGAACCGGACGTCGAGGTCCGCCACGGCACCACCAAACATCGACTTCACCGCCTGGCTCTGGGCGGCCCTGGCCGAGATCCGCACCTCCCGCGAAACCTGGTTCCGTATCGGCAGTGAGGGATTCGATGTGAAAACGGCCGCCGCGGGAGGCCGCTTCGAAAAGAAGGTCCGCCTGCCGGAAGACTGGGTGCGGGGCTTTCTCCACCTTCAGGCCGCCATGGCCATCCCTGGCACGCTCCTCGCCGCCCGCCCCGTCGACCTGCTGGCGCCGATACGTTTCCTGCGCTATACAAAAGCGAAGGTGTCGCCCCGTGCCCTGCGTTACGAGCTGAATCCCGGCGTCCCACCCGCGATCGCGCTCGAGCCGTGGGAAGAGCGCTTCACCCTCAAAGGGGAGGAAGGCTTCGAAGTGAATCCCGCCAAGAAATGCGTCATGCGGGCGGGCGGCACGATCAGCCGGCGGAGGGCTTTCCAGCCGGGCTCCAGGTGGTAACTCGATTGCGGCCGGCTTCCTTCGACCAGTACATCGCCTCGTCGGATTTCTTGATCAGCGACATCTTGTCGGTGCCGTGCTCCGGGAACGAGGCGATGCCGAGGCTGACGGTGACCCGAAGAACGCTGCCTTCGAGCGAGGGGTATTCGTAGGCTTCGATCGATCTGCGGATGCGCTCCGCGACACCGAGAGCGTTCTGCGCATCCGTTTCGGGGAGGATCACCGCGAACTCCTCGCCGCCGTATCGGCACGGCACGTCGATGCTCCGGACCGCCTCGCGCAGGACCAGCGCCGAAAGGGAAAGCACTCGATCACCCATCTGGTGACCGTAGGTGTCGTTAAACTTTTTGAAGTGATCTATATCCATTAATATAAGGCTGACACACGAGCCGTATCGTTTGGCGCGCTTCAACTCGTTGTCGAGGGCCACCTGGAAATAGCGGTGCACGAACAGCTTCGTCAGACCATCGGTGATGGAGAGCTCGTAGAGCCTGGCCTTTTCTATAGTAAGAGCTATCTGAGACGCCATCGTTCCGGCGAATGCGACGTCGGCGTCGGTGAATCCCTCGTTCCGCTTGTTCACGATGTTCATGACGCCGATCGAACGTTTCTCGACCAGGAGCGGCATGCACATGATGTTGTGGATCGTCGAGCCGCTTTCGCCTGGATACGGTTTGAAGTTTGGCTCGATGGGATTGTTGTCGAGCAGCATCCGCTGCTCTTCAAACACCTTCCCAGCGACGCCTTCGCCCGGGGCGAACTCGATCCGCTTCGTGACCGGCTCGACACCCTCACCAACGGCGACGTCGACCACGAGTCGCCCCGTCTCCTCGTTGAACATCAGCACGCTGCCGCGGCTTGCCTTGAGGCCTTCGATGCACTTCTTGAGGATCAGCTGGAGGATCTCCGCCGAACTGCCCGCGTAGTTGATCTGCTGGCTTATCTCATACAGCGTGGTGACCTCGAAAATCTTCCGTTCGAGGGCCGACCGATTCTGGGCGAGTTGGCCGGTCATCTCGTTGAACGTCACGGCCAGCATCCCGATTTCGTCACCGGAGCCAATACCTGTGACACGGTGCTCGAGATTACCGGCCGCGAGCTCCTGCGTCCCTCGGATGAGCCGGTCGATCGACCGGGTCAGGTATTTCGAGAACAGGAAGCAGACACCCATGGTCACGAGGCCGATCAGGAGCATGACATACAACACTTTATAGGTCGCCTGGCGAATGAAGCGGATGAGCACATCGTTGTTCCGGCTGACGTCCAGCACCCCCACGACGGTGGAAGAGGCGTTGGTGATCGGCATGAAGGCGCTCATCCACATGCCGAACGCGTCGACGTTTCCCGCGGAGTAGGAGGGCTTGGCCTCCTTCCAGGAATCCATGAGCTCCTCGGGCATGTCGAAAATCGGGTAATCCGGAATGAACTCGTCGCCCATGTCGGACCCGTCGACGATATGAGTGAAATACTTTCCGTTATATCTGTAGATCGCGCACCAGTCGAGGCCGAAATTCTCGTGCATCGTCCGCATGACCGACTTCATCTCGGCGTAATACGGGTCGTTCACGGAATGGATCGTTTCCAGCCGGTCGGGATCGACGAAGCGCCGGGAAACCTCGGCGACGGCCTGCAGTTCCTCGATCATCGATGTCTCGAACTGTTCGAGCGCGGTGCGAAAGACGATATACCCGGCGAGAGCAGCGCTGCATGCGCCCAGGATGCCGAAAATCAGCGACAGCTTCCATTTAAGCTTCATGTGGGTTCTCCATCCGTGATGACGCGGCACTCATGGTCGAAGCCGGGCGATCGTGCCCCGGTGGTTCCCGTCGAGATCGAATACGTAGATGGAGGAATTGATCGAATCGGCAACGAACAGCTCGGCAGGCGCGGTCGCGCAGGCGATACCGAACAGTTCGCATAGGCCGCTCGAGCCCGACGCGGTCGGCATCGGAATATGCCTCACGAACCGGCCATCCGCCTCGAACACCGAGACGCGCATGTTACCCAGCTCGGTGCAGTAGATACGGCCGTTCGCGTCGCGGGCCGCGTTCTGGGGGAACAACAGCTCGCCCTGCCCCGTGCCCTTCCGGCCGATCGTCCGAATCCAGGCGCCGTTCCGGTCAAACTCCGAGATCCGATGATTGAACGAGTCGACCACGAGGAATTTCCCTTCACGATCGACGAGAACGTCACTCGGACAGTACAGCCGGCCATCGGCATCGCCGTATTCCCCGATCGACATCCGCAGCGTACCGTTCCGCTCGAAAACGAGGACCTTGTTCACGCGCAGGTCGGTGACGGCAACGCCACCGTCGGCAAGGGGCAGGACCTGCCGCGGATAGATCAGCGGTCCCTTCTCGGAACGCCAGGAAAGCGAGTGTGCAATGCCGCCGTCGGGACCCAGGAACTGGATCTCGGCAACGGCATTCGCCCGCTTTTCTTCGAAATCGAACGTCGCCTTGTCGAGACGGTTGTCTGTAATGACCAGTTCGCCCTGCGTTCCAGGGTTCATCCCCCAGACCGCCTGCTCGGGAGAATACGGAATTTCACGGATGAGCCGGAATTCACGATCGACGACGAGAATCCGGAAGTTCCTCGAATCCGAGATGAACAGGCGGCTCCCGTCAGAAGACACCGCGATCAGGTTCGGTCTGTTCAGCTCGAGGTTGGCCGTGCCGCAGCCGCAGATCAGGCTGGACACAAGGATTATCACCGCGAACCCGATGATCCGGCAGACCCGTTCCCGATACGTATCGTTCGCATGTCGTGGGTTATCGCTCATGTCTCGAAGTGTACACGCTCCCCGCCTCCCTGCCAAGATTTTCCTTGTGGGAGATGGAGCGAATGGCACAGGAGTTTGGTATAGTGAACGAGAGAGTTCTTCATCATCCGAGAACTAAGGGAGGATCTCATGTATACGGTCGTGTTGCTTCGGCATGGGGAGAGTACCTGGAACAAAGAAAACAGGTTCACGGGCTGGACGGATGTCGATCTGTCGGAGAAGGGCGTCGATGAGGCCCACAAGGCCGGGCGCATTCTGAAGGAAAAAGGGTTCACGTTCGATCTCGCCTACACGTCGGTGCTCAAGCGCGCGATTCGCACCCTCTGGATCACGCTCGATGAGATGGACCTGATGTGGATCCCGGTGTATCGCAACTGGCGACTCAACGAGCGCCACTACGGTGCCCTGCAGGGGTTGAACAAGTCGGAAACGGCCGCCAAATACGGGGACAAGCAGGTGCTCATCTGGCGGCGCAGTTACGACACGATGCCGCCGGCGCTCGAGCCGGCCGACGAGCGGTTCCCCGGCCACGACCCGCGGTATCGCGACCTGGCGAAAGCGGATCTGCCGCTCACCGAAAGCCTGAAGGAGACCGTCGCCCGGTTTCTGCCCTACTGGAACGAAACGATAGCGCCAGTTATTAAATCAGGGAAAAAGGTGTTGATCGCCGCCCACGGGAACAGCCTCCGCGCCCTCGTCAAACACCTCGACAACGTTTCCGAGGCCGAGATCACCGAACTGAACATCCCGACCGGCATGCCGCTCGTCTATGAACTCGACGCGCAACTCAAGCCCATCAAGCATTATTATATCGGCGACCCAGCCGAGGTCGCCAAGGCCATGGAAGCCGTCGCCAACCAGGGCAAAGCGAAGAAATAACCTTTCCTGCATCTGTTGGGGCGGGTCTGAGACCCGCCCCAATGCGTTTACCCCGTAATGGTGATGCCGTAGGGTTCGAGGGCGTCGCTCCAGATGTCCTTCCAAGCGCCGCGAGCGAGGATGTGGTGGTTGCCCAACGGCGCGCGACCGAGAGTGTCGGCGACGCCGGGAAGCCGGATCCGCACCTGGGTCCGGCACAGGTCTTCCCGGAATTCATGCGGGACGACCTCGCCTTCGGTGATGAACGCCTTCCCAAGGTCTGAACCGCCGAGTCGCATCACGGTCATCGTCCCGGGGCGGTACGTCCCCGAGATGCCGACACCGATTCCCGACTCGAAGTGCGACCGCCATTTTATATTATCGACTATTGACGATGCGATGGTACAGTGCGCGAACACGATGTCGTCGCCGAGAAAGACCGACGGATTGGCCATGAACGATGCCTCGCCGCTCAGGATCCGGTGGACGTGCATCGTGAGGAGCGCTGGTATATCGCCCTCGCAACCGGCCGTCACGCCCTCGTCATTCAGCCGCGACAACGCGAGACAGCCTGTCGTTCCGAGCTTTTGCAGCAGGTCGAAGCACCGCAGCGTCACGGCGGTCAGGCCATGGGAGGCGACCACGCGCCTCATCGCGACGTACAACCGTGCTGCGGCCTCCCGGTCTACGTCGGTTGGCTCGCCGATAC
>JAGOCE010000307.1 GCA_017998915.1 Candidatus Ozemibacteraceae bacterium | reverse complement strand
CTGACCGACTTGACCGGCTGGTCAGGCTCGGGCACCACCACCGGGACGGGTTTCGCCTTCTTCGGGAAAAGAGGCTGAGACTGGGCTACAGCGGTCTTCTTCACCGGCACGATCATCGATTTGGGAACCGTCAGGTACGTCTTCTTCGCGATCTTCGCCGGGGCGGTCGCGACGGCCGGCGCGGGGGCGCCCGGGAGCGGCGCGATCGGCGTCTGCACGCGGCGCACCTTCACCACGGCACGCTTCGGCTCGGCCGGCGGCACGGCTTCCTCTTCGACCGTCACCGTCTCCTCCTCGATCACCTTCGCGATACGCGCCGGGGAGGTCGAACGGGCGGGGGCAGGCTTGGCCACGGGCTTCGACGCAGGGGTCGCCGGCGCGACCGCCGTGCGGGCGGGACGCGCCCGAACGATCGGGCCTGGCTCGGGAACGGCGACGGGGGGCCGTTCGGGCTCAGGCTCTGCAACCGCCCTGGGCGCCGATTTCCGGACAACACCGGGCCTCGGTTCGGCGGCCGGCGGAGAGGCCTTGACGACGGGTTTCGCGACCGGCACGGCAGACTTCACGGGCGTGGCCGTGACGGATGAGGACGGCGAGCCGATCTCGATGCCGGCCTCCCGGAACTGTGCCCGGAGCTTCGCGGCCTCCTCCTCCTTGAAGTCCTCGTCGAGCAGGGTGACGAGCTCCTCGCCCCGGCTCCGTACGAGATCAACGGGAATCGGCTTGCCCGCCATGTTCATCGTCTCTTTCTGAAGCTTGACGGCGTCCTCCGCCCTGCCGGCCATCAAATACAGCACCGACAGCCGGTCGGTGACCCGACGGAAGAGAGTTCTGTCCTGCAACTCGGCCCCCGCCTGGACGGCGGCCTGAATATCGGCCGGCCCGGCACCACCGAGGGCAACGGCCAGGATCAACGGCAGGAAACGGTTATTCTTTGACATACAGGACATACTCCTTCCCGTCTCGCGACAAGGTCACACTCCTGGGCTTGATGGACCTAACGGCGAACCCTTCGCAGAAGTCTCCCTCGCGGACCATGTCCTGGCCGAGAATCGCGACCCGGTCGTCATCCGACCCGGTCATCACGCCGTGCAGGACCGGCATACGGACCGACTCGTCCGTTGCCTCGCCGTCGGCCCGGGCCTGGACCTGCGCGCGGGCCCGATCGGCCGCGGGCGCCGACATCACGCCCTTCCCGGGCCTGAAGATATCTCGCGCCTGGCTCCAGGAACCCTCGGGGCCTTCTTCGCCGATTTTTTCCCACTCGGATATAGTTTCAGTTATATTCCATTTATTATTTTTTCTGGCAACATCGGGGCCGCCCTCTTCGGCGGGCGGCATCTCGAACCCGGGCGGGGTCTCCCGTATGCCCGAGACCTCGGCGCCCGGCGCCGTTGCAGAGGGATCGCCGCCGCCCATCTGGGAATAGGCAGCGGTTCCCAGCAGAAGGGCCAGCCCGACGGCCGCGCACAGTCTCACGTTCAGATTCATCGCATCACCCGCCGCATATATAGGTCTTCACGCGCATCTTGATCCCCAGCGGGCCGGGCTTCACGGGCGCGGTCACCTGCAGGCCGTCGACGTCGATGAGTCTCGGGATCTTCTCCAGCGTTTCGAGGTAGGCTCCGAGGTCGCGGTAGAACGTATGCATCTCGAGGGACAGCTCCATCTCCTCGTATTTGACCTGGGCCACCGGATCGTTGGGAGCAAGCCGGATGCCGACGCTCTTGGCGACCAGCGCCGCGGGCGTGACCGAGTCGATCCGCATTCGCTTCGTGACCGAGGTCGTGGTGATCTGCTCGAGCAGGGCGCCAGCCTCGCTCCGCTTCGGAAGCTGTTTCGACAGCTCGGCGGAAAGTGTCTGGGTCTTTTTGATCTCGGCCTGGAGGGTGGCAATCTTCGCCTTGGCGTCGAGCGCCGTGTTCAGGTCCTGGCGAAGCTTTTCGTTGGTCTGCTCCTGGGCCGCCACGGCTATCTGCCGGGGCGTCTGGTTGTACTGCCAGTCGTAGCCGACCAGCGCGAGGCTGATCACCAGTAGCACGATGACGATCTGCTGGTTCATTGTTTCACCCCCGCGGCGGTCTTCGGCCGCAGATCGCACGAGACGGAAAACTCGACAATCTCCGCGCCCGCGCCGGCCCGCTCGCTCTTCTGCCAGACGACGTTCTGGAAGGAGGGTGAGACTTCGAGGTTCTTGATGAAGGTCGAGAAGGCGCCGAACCCGACGCTCAACCCCTTCATCTTCAGACTTCGCGGGCCTTTCCGGGGGGCAGGCTTCTGCTCCCCGCCCATATCGCCCGGCATCCCGGTCTGACTGCCACCTCCCATATCCATCTGGGCGGTCTGCGCGGCGGCGAAATCGTCGGACATGATCTCGGTCAGCCAGAGTTCCAGGGGCATGCAGTTTCCGAGGTCGGCGAACACGCCCGACCAGAAGATGCGCTTGCGGAGAATGCTCTGGATGAAGGTGGTCCGGATCGTCAATTCCCGCTTCTGGTTCACGAGCTGGTCATACTGGGCCTTGAAAGAAGCGACCTGGGAATACTCGTTCGTTAGGCGGACGTTCTCCTCGGCGGCCCGCATCACGCGCGCCCGGTGGGGCAGATACACATTCCAGGCATACAACGCTGGCACAAGCAGGGCGGCCAACGCGACGACGATCGGCACTACGATAGTGGCGATCATCCTCTGCATCCGCTTCCGCCGCTCGGCCAGCAGTCCTTCCATCAGATTGAGGACGGCAGCGTTGCCGCGCATGCCGCACAGAGCGGCCCCGACTGCCGGAACGATCACGGGCGCGAAGCGCGGATCGGGCGTCTGGCCGTCTTTCGGGAGGAACGGCACGGATTTGAACGGAAACAGCGGCTGGATGAGGCTGACCGTCAGGTTTTCCTGGAGGTTGCCCTCGAGGCCACGCAGATTGGCGGCGCCGCCGAATACGAACGCCTGGCTGACCTGGCTCTTCATCTGGCCCTTGAAGTAGTCGAGGGAAAGGCGCACCTTCTGCATCATGCGCTCCATCCCGCGGCGGATGCCCTCGGAGACCTGCACCTCGACAGCGTCGCTCTCATAGGCCCTCTGCTCATCGGGGGAGAGGATGCCGACGGTCACCTTGAACTGCTCGGCGGCGGGCTGATCGAGCGGGATCTCCTGGCCGCCGGTTTTATAGCTTTTGGCGAGACTCTGTGTCAGCTCGTCGCCTGCGAACGGGAACGTGCGGGCCAGCCTGAGGGTCTGCAGATCGCAGACGGCGACCTGGTTGGAGGTGGCGCCGAGGTTCAGCAGGGCGATGAGATACGGCGAGACCTTTTCCTCGAAGCTTTCCCCGTAGTTGATCCAGAAGCACTCGCGCAGGGCCACTGGATACGGGTAGACGCCTTCGAGGGAGAGGCCGGCCTCCCTGATCTGCTCCTCTTTTTCTCGAAGCCAGGGAACCGGGAAGGAGGCGACGAGCAGATGCACCGACGTGCGCTCCTCGAGCGAGGATTGGCCGAGGATGGTGTAGGTATGGGCTAACTCGACGGTCGGGCCTTCGAGGCTGGGCGGCGGCTTCATCTCGAGCTCCATGACCTGATCGAGCTGCTGCCGGGTCATGGGAGGTTTTTCCACGAATTTCAGCTGGACCTCACGGTCGGCGGTGAGCAGGGCGACGGACTTCGTCTCCTGGCCGAAGGCGGCCGCCACGTTGCGCAGGCCTTCGAGCAAAACGGGTTTCGTCAGCCCGATATCGCGCGGCACGTCGAAGCAGTACATGCCGCGACAGATGGGCGTGCCGGACTGGAGTTCCAGCAGAACCGCCTTGATTGAGGTCGAGCCGATGTCGAGGCCGATGACCTTCTTCAAGCCGTCGAAGACGATTGGTTGACTGATCATGATCCCAACACTGTCCTGTTCGCCGGCACACGCCGGGAGTAGAATCTGTTCCGGACAAGAATGAACACGGCACTGCCCGGAAGAAAATCTCCGTGATCGTGGGCATTATCGACAGGGTTTCGTGTTTTGTTAACGCCTTATCGCGCCGATCTGAAAAAAATCGCATCCGCAGATGAGCGTCATGAAACATATCCGCGTCGTCTGCGGATGCATCAGCTTCTGTGGATACCGCCCATGCAGCCGTGGGGGCGGGTTTGAAACCCGTCCCTGCCCGGCAACCGTTGATCAGCGCAGGACTTTGGAGATGTTGAAGAGGGGGAGGAACATGGAGGCGGCGATCGTGAGAACGACCGTGCCCATGACAACTGTCAGGAGGGGTTCGATAGCGGTCAGGATGGCGGAAATGGCCTCCGAGACCTCCTGGTCGTAGTATTCGCCGACCTTGTCGAGCATGTGGTCGATCTTGCCTGTTGATTCGCCAACGCTGATCATCAGGGTGACCATCGCTGGGAACAGGTGCTTGTGTTTCTGCATCGGCGCCGAGAACGTGCCCCCCCGCTCGACGCTTTCCTGGATCGTGACGATGACGTCCTTCACCTCGGTGTTCGGAATCGTCTCGCTCGTGATTCTGAGGGCGCGCAGGGCCGGCACGCCGCCCTTGACCAGCGAGCCGAGCGTGTGCGCGAAGCGGGCGACGTAGGCCTTGCGAAACAGGGTTCCGAAGAGGGGGACCCGCAGCTGGAACCAGGAGAAGATGCGCCACCCCCGTTCCCACTTGAGGAAGAGCCACAGGCCGATGATTCCGATGACCATCAGGCCGAAGAGGGTGAGATACTGGTAGCGGAGGAAATCCGAGATGGCCATGACGACCTGTGTGGGCATGGGAAGCATGTTCTCGCGACCCTTGAACAGCTCCATGAACGTCGGGAACACGTAGGTCAGCAGGCCGACGACAACGCCGACGGCCACGAGAATCATGATCGCCGGCAGAACGAGGGCCCCGCGGATGCGGCCCTTGATGGCCTCCTGGTTTTCGGTGAAGGCGGCGTAACGCAGCAGGATCTGGTCGAGCATGCCGCCTTCCTCGCCGGCCTTGACGAGGCTGACGAACAGCGGGCTGAAGACGTTCGGATGAGCCTGGAGCGACTCCGAAAAGGATTTGCCGCTGGCGATCGCGGCATTGATGTCGGTCAGTGCCTTCTTCAGCAGCGGATTTTCCGACTGGTCGCCCAGCGAGGCGATGCTGGCGCGCAGGGTGCAGCCGGCCTCGATCAGGGTAGCGAGGTTCACGTACAGGAATTTCAGCTCATGCGCCGACACCCACTGAAACTTGTTTCCGATCGCCT
>JAGOCE010000306.1 GCA_017998915.1 Candidatus Ozemibacteraceae bacterium | reverse complement strand
TTCGGGGCCGCGGAGGAGCTTGACGGCGTCGTGGAGGGCGATGTCGGCGACGTCCTTCCCGTCGATCTTGAGGATCATGTCACCGGCCTTGATGCCGGCCCGGAAGGCAGGCGTGTCTTCGATCGGGGAAATGACCGTCAGCACTTTGTTCTTGACGGTGATGACGATGCCGAGGCCGCCGAACTCGCCCTGCGTCTCGGTCTGCATCTCCTTGAATGCCTTGGGCTCCATGAATCGCGTGTACGGATCGTCCAGCGTGCCGAGCATGCCCTCGATCGCTCCGTAGATCATCTTCTGCTCGTCGACGTTCTCGTCGACGTAATCGGACTTGATGAGCTCCATCACCTTGCGTATCAGGTCGACTGATTTGAAATAGGTGATATCGGTCGACGTTGCGCCGGCCATGCCCGCGAAGACGAGTACCAGCAGGGCGATGAGCGGAACAGCCACGAGCAGGTGACGAGAAGAGGAACGATTCATGGACGACTCCTTCGATTTCCGTGCAACAACGCATTCCTGCCAAGACGACAGGATTTCGAGAGTTTACCATACGACCGACAAGAAGCAAAAGAGAATAACACGATCCACGATCTTCACCGCAAAGACACAAGAATGAACTGCTGAGGCGCTCCATGACTGAAAATAACGCTCAGCACAGAGGACACGAAAGACACGAAGGTTTCACAGAGAGAGCTTTCTTTCCTCCGTGAGGCCTCTGTGACCTTTGTGCTCTCTATGATGAAGCTTGTTTCTGGGGGGTCAGCGGATTTTCGGGAGGTGGGCGAGCGGGTCGGCGTTCTTTCCGGCGAACCTGATCTCGAAATGGAGTCGGTTCTGCCTGATGCCGAAAATCCGCCCGATCACGTCTCCGGCGTCAACGATTTCGCCGAGGCCGACCCAGACGTCGTCCAGACGGCCGTAGACAGTCGAGAATCCCTGCTTGTGGCTGATGATGACGATGTTGCCGAACTGACCGACGGGTCCCTTGAACTGGACCTTGCCGCGGGCCGAGGCGAGCACCTCCGTTTCCCCCGTGACGACCAGTTCGAGTGCCGGGGGAGAGGCGCCGGCAGAGTTCTCGAAGCTGAGCCCTTCGACATCACGGAGCGGCCAGCGGAACCGGCCGGGCGTGGTATCTCCGGCGTTTCCGGTGTTCGAGGGTGTCGCCGATGCTGAGGCGGAGAATGCCGGCGGGGGAGGGGCGGGGCGCCCTTTGCGGAGATGCTGCGGCTGGGGTGGCGCATCGAGGGCCCGGTCGACCGAGTCCGGGTCCTGCGCCCGCTCGTTCTCGATTTTCGCCACTTCCTGCTCCAGCTCCCCGAGGCTCTTCTTCAGCTTCTTCTGGCGTGCGAGAAACACCTTCCGCTCGAGAAGGAGCGTCTGCAGCATCGCGGACAGCGAGCTTCCCTCGACGACGAGCGCTTCCCGGTTCTTCAGCGTCTGTGTCTCGAGTTCTTCGAGCCGGGCCTGTTTTTCCCGGAGGGTGGTGGCATCCCGCTCGAGCTGTTCGCTCCGGGCGTTCAGCTCCGCCAGGAGAGCCCTGTCACCCTGGAGCAAATGGCGGACCATCTCATACCGGCTGATGAACGCATTGAGATCGCGCGCCGAAAAGATGCTCGAAAAGAGCGTGCTCTGGCGAACCCGGTGGAGGTGAACGAGCCGGCCGCGGAACCGCCGGCGGATGTCCCCCATGCGGCGTTGGCCGTCATCGATGGCCTTTCTGAGATCGTCGGTCTGTGTGGTGATCTGGGCTGATTCGCTCGCGATCGAGTCGAGGCTTGTCTGTATCTCGGCGATGCGGGCCTGCTGCCGGCTGATTTTTTCCTCGAGGCGTCTCACGTGGCCGCGGGTGTCTCTGACTTTCACATCGAGATACTCGATCTGGAGTCGCACGGAGTCAAGTTCGGAGCGGAGGGAGTCGATCCGGGTCCGCTCTTTCCCGAGGCGTTCAGGGGTGAACGTGACGGCGGCCGGGGCCGGTCCGGCTGTGCAGAGCAGGAGCAGCGCGATTCCGGCCGCTGCGATCGTGGTGCGGCTCATGAAGGTTCGCGACAGAAGGAGTTGAGATCGCGCAACGAGAGCAGGCTGCCGGAGATGCCGAGAACGATGCCCATCATCATCAGCTTGACGGAGAGCTTGAGCAGATACCCGAAGCCGACCTGGATGGCGAAAAAGGGCACGAGCACGGCGAGCCGGGCGAGAATGAACTTGTAGCTCAGGAAAAGCATGAGAGAAGCTAGTATAGCGCCGGCTATTCCCTGAATGATGCCTTCGATCACGAAGGGCCATCGGATGAACCAGTTGGTGGCGCCGACGAGTTTCATGATGACGATTTCTTCTCTGCGCATGTAGAGCGTCAGGCGAACGGTATTGTACACGATGAACAACGAGGCGAGGCCGAGGAGTAGGATGACGAGCATGCTGCCGAGCCAGATCAGCTCCGAGAGGCCCTGGAACTGACGATAGGCGTCTTCCCCGTAACTGACGCTCTCGATGGGGGAAAGGCCTTTCAGCTTCGTCAGCAAGGGCTGGAGATCGTGACTACCCCGCATCTTGATGCGGATGGTGGGCGGGAGAGGGTTCGATTCGCTTGCCAGGCCGATCTGAAGCAGGTCCCGGTCAGACGCGTCGGAAAACAGCTCGCGCAGCGCCGCTTCCGGCCAGACGATCTCGGCGCGCTCGACCTCTTCGAACTCGGTGAGACGCAGTTTGAGGGCGTTGATGTCGGCGTGGGGGGCTTCCGGGGCGAGAAAGGCCGTGACCAGCGACTCCTGCTGGAGGCGGTGCAGGAAGCCCTCGGTGGTCGTGGCGGCGAGCAGGAAGGTGCCCATCAGCAGCAGCGTCACGGCGATCGTCGAGACGGTGATGAACGTCATCAGCCCCGCTCGCCGGCAACTGGTGACGGCCTCGGTGAAGAAGAACGAGAGAGAGGCGAGCATCAGGCGCGCTCCCGCCGGGAGCGGAGGAGGTCATTCGTAGGCATAGGTGCCTCCCGGTTCGTCTTTGATGATGCGCCCCTCGACCAGCGCGACGACGCGCTTCCTCAGCTTGTTCACGAGGTTGTGGTTGTGGGTCGCCATGATGATCGTCGTACCGCGGGCGTTGATCTCGAGGAACAACTGCATGATCTCGTAGGAGATCATCGGGTCGAGATTGCCGGTCGGCTCATCGGTGATGAGGATCAGCGGATTGTTGACGAGCGCACGCGCGATGCAGACGCGCTGTTGCTCGCCCCCGGAAAGCTCGTCGGGGAACATGCGCCGCTTGTGCGAAAGGCCGACCTGCTCGAGTGCCTCCTGGACGCGCGCCTGGATGACATTGTCGGGCGTACCGAGCACGCGGAGGCCGAACGCGACGTTTTCCGAGACGGTGCGGCGCTGGAGGAGCTGGAAATCCTGGAGCACGATGCCCATGTTGCGCCGGAGGAACGGGACGCGCGACTCGTGCATGTCGGAGATGTCTTTCCCGTCGATGATCAGATGCCCCTCGGTCGGGAGTTCCTCTCGGAAGAGCAGGCGTAGGAACGTGCTTTTGCCGGCGCCGCTCGGCCCGACGAGAAATACGAAATCGCCGCGCGGCACCGACAGGGAGACGTTGTTCAGGGCCCTGACGCCGTTCGGGTAGATTTTCGTGACGTTCTGCAGTTCGATCATTTTTTCGGGGCGATCATACCATGAAGGTTCCGTCCATTGCCATACCGATCACCAAATATTGTTGGAAGTTGAGAAGGGTCAGTGTATGATTGGGAGGTTTGTCGGTATATCTCAGGGGAGGATCCGTGAATGATCTTCGAATTGCTGAAAATGTGCACTGAGCGTGGCGCATCCGATCTCCATTTCAAGGTCGGATACCCCCCGATTCTCCGCATCGACGGCAGCATGCTGCCGCTGAAGATGAAAGAGATCGACCATGCGGACTACGAGAACATGCTGGAAGCGATCCTCGACGATTACCAGCTCACGAAGTTCACCGAGCACCGCAAGCTCGATCTCGGTTACAGCTTCGCCAACGCCCGGTTCCGCGTGAACCTGTTCTTCGATTACAACGGCGGTAGCGCGGTGTTTCGCGTCATTCCCTTTCTCCAGCTGAATTTCGACGACATCGGGCTGCCGAAGGCGGCTCGGGCGATGATCGAGCGGCCGTTCGGCCTCATCCTCGTGACGGGCGCAACCGGCGCGGGAAAATCGACGACGCTCTCCACCTTCATCACGCATATCGTTTCGCACAAGCCCAAAAGCGTGATCACGGTAGAAGACCCGATCGAATATATCTTCGGCGATGGAATCGGCATGGTCAGCCAGCGGCAGGTGGGCGTCGACTGCCGCACGTTCGATGAGGGTATCCGGGGCGCGCTCCAGACCGATGCCGACGTGATCATGGTCGGCGAACTTCGCGACCCCGACGCCGTCAACATGACGCTGACGGCGGCCGAGTCGGGGAAGCTCGTCTTCGCGACCCTGCACAGCAACACGGCGATGCAGGCCATCGATCGCTTCGTGAACCTGTTCCCGCAGTCGCAGCACGTCCAGGTGCTCAGCCGGCTCGCGACGACCCTGATCGGCATCATCACCCAGACGCTGATTCCCCGCAAGATCGGGAAGGGGCGCGTCGCGGCGTTCGAGGTGCTGATGGGTCTGCAGATGATCCGCTCGTTGATCGCCGAAAACCGGATTCACCTGATCCAGTCCTATCAGGAGGCCGGCGGTGACACCGGCATGTGCACGCTCGACCAGGCGCTTGCCCAGCTCGTGATTGCCGACAGGGTTTCGATCTCCGAAGCCCTGATGCGGGCCTCGAACCAGGCCACCGTGAAAAAGATGGTCGAACAGGCCGGCGTCACGCCCGGCCCGGAGGGTGCGCACTCATGAAACCGAAGATATTCACGTATTTCGATCAGGCCATCGAAATGGGGGCGAGCGATTTGATGCTCAAACCCGGCTCTCCGCCGTCGTTTCGGCAGAATGGCCACATGGTCATCTCGGAAGAGGACGCGCTGGCGCCGCAGGAGATGTATGACCTGTTCCTGCCGATCATCGACATCAAACGCCAGGAGTCGCTCCACGGCACGTTCGAGTGTTACTCGATGTATCCGTACAAGCGTAAGGCCCGCATCCGCTTCTATCTCTTCCAGCAACGCGAAGGGTATGCGGGCTCTTTCCGGTTCATCAGCACGTCGGTTCCCACCATCCAGGACCTCGATCTCCCCGACGAACTCGAGATCCAGGCGCTCAAGCCGCGCGGCCTCTTCCTCGT
>JAGOCE010000305.1 GCA_017998915.1 Candidatus Ozemibacteraceae bacterium | reverse complement strand
CCACCCTTCAAACTATGAGAAAGGAGGGGGGAGTCAAGTTTCGTTTTCGTGGAGGCCTGCGGATCAGATCCACTCGGGAACGACGAGTTTCCCGGCGGCGCGGAGACGCTCGACGAGCAGTTCGACGATGACGGACCTGCGCATGATGCCGCGCTGGCGGAACGCGATATCGGCGTGGCCTGCATTGTCGGCAGTGCCGACCAAGATGTTGATCCGATCCGCCGATCGCAGGGCCCGGCATAGCTGGGTGACGCCGGTGTCGGGCTCGTAGTCGACCGGGTCGGCGTCGAGGATGTTGAACACCTGGTTCAGCGTGACCGCGCCCTCCGTGACGAGGTCGACCCCTTCCAGCCGGTATGCCGGCGGCGCGATGAGGCTCTGCGGCGACGGCTCCATGTCGAGAGGCCTGCCGAGCCGCCGCGCGACGATCCGGGCGGTCGTGCCGCCGCAGACGACGTGCATGCCGGGCATCTGCAGGAAGCGGCCAGCCACTTCGCCGTCGAGGCGGGGGTCGGCGGGCGGGCCGGTAAGTATATTGACAATTATTCCATTGCGCATTCTCGCGAGAAGCGCGGTGCAGTCGTCTCCGAATGGGCCTTCCCAATACTGCCGGGCCTTGTCGTGAACCAGCCTCGCCATGGCTTCCATCGGCTCACCGCCGGAGCGGCACTCGTCGAGGAACCGACGGACGCCCTCGGTGGCCCAGCCGAGCTTGATCGTCTTTCCGATGCCCGCCTGGGTGATGCCGTCGCTCATCAGCAGGATTCCCTCACCGGGTTCCAGGAACAGGCCTGTTTCGCCGACCAGCTCGGTGTCGAGCGTGATGGTGCGCATCTGGAGGGGAACGGCGGCGTTGCGGGTCAGATACAGCGGTGTGGGCATCTCGTAGGAGAGGACCGTTGCCTCGCCCGTGTTGAGCAGTCGGATCGCGCTCAGGACAGCGTAGGGAAGATCGGTGCCGCGCGCCTCGTGCATCGTGTGAACGACGCGCGAAAACGCCTGTCGAATGGAAAAGCCTCGACGCAGGAGTTCGGTCATGCGGGATACAGCCATACGTGCGGCGACAGCTGCTTTGACTCCCGAGCCGAGCCCGTCTGAAAGCAGGACCGTCGTGGCTTCAGGCGTCCGCTCGACGCTCCAGACATCGCCGCAGGCTGCAGCGCGTTTTTTGGCGGAGCTTGCCGCGTCTACTTCGACGTGAAGATATCCCATGGCGTGAATCGGTTCCGAGCCGCCCCTTTCTCATCGGGTTCCTTCATGCCAGGCGTGTCGCTCACGAGCTTGAGGAGATTCTCGACCAACTGCTCGCCCCGGGCGCTGCTTTCGCCGAGCAGTTTGGCCATCTGCTGGGCCATCTCGACCTGGTGGGTGAGAAGTTCGCGGGCCTGCGAGATCGTCTGAAGCCGGAGGTCGTCGAGCTGTTCTCGGCTCTTCTGGGCCATGGTGATGTTCACGAAAATACCGACGATCTGTTTCTCGTCTCGCAGCGGATAGACGATCTGATGAGCGACGAGATTGTATCGGTCGTGCAGGACCGTCGTCTCGATGAGCTTCTCGGCGCCGGTCAGAATCTTTTCGAACGGCTCGGGATCCATCAGGACGGAGATGTGCTTGCCCAGCACTCCTTCGGAACAGTAGAAGAACCGTCGGAACGCCGGATTCATGCTGATGATGCGGAGCTGCTCGTCACAGATGACGATCCCGTTCGGGCTCGTTTCGATGATGCGGTCCGTGCGCTGTTCGGCGAGCCGGCGCATCCAGGGAATGCACATCTCCGCCTCGGCCATGCCTCTGATGACCGCGACCGCCTTGTCGCGGCACGAGGGATACCCGCAGGCGCCGCAGTTGAGCTGGTCCTCGGGCGCCGCCTTGCCGGTCGTCTCGAGGACCTTCCGGATCTTTTCCTCGGTTATTTCAATATCGCTATCTTTATTTTCCGGGCCATACTGCGCCGACGTGTCGGAATCGGCTTCGCGACTGCCTGGAACCGTTCCCGGCGCCGCCTCGGCGTAGCTCAGGACTCCGTCGCGCCGGGTGAGGAGAGGGCGGTCGCCCGGCATGGCTGGCCCGTTGACGCAGCCCTGGTTGCAGAACAACGGTTCGACGATCCGCGGCCCCTTTGTTTTCGTGATGCCGTCGAGCAGGCGCTTCACGTCCTCGATGCCGCTGACGGCGACGATGTCGGAGACGAGTGCGTCGGCACCCAGCGCCGCCGTCCTGGTCAGGCCGCCAGGAAGAGGGAAGAACCGGGCGGCCCCCGCCGGCTCGTCGTCGAACCGGCTCTCCTCGAGCCGATCGAGCCTGATGTTCTCGCGTTCAAACCACTGCTGGAGCTCTTCGAACGTGAGCACGCAGTCGACGATGCCGGCGAGGTCGGGGCGGTCGGCCTCGGCCTTCTTGGCGACGCACGGGCCGATGAAGACGACGTGATCGGCGCCGCCCGGCTGCTTTTTGAGGAGCCGGGCATGGGCGATCATCGGCGAGCTGACGGGGGTCAGGGCATCGACGAGTTCGGTTCTGTATTTTACGATATACTGTACGAAAGCCGGGCAGGCGGTGCAGAGATGGGGCCGGTCCGGTTCGCGGGCGGCGACGGCCGCCGTCGCCTGAGCCGTGGGATAGGCGCCGACCGACGTCTCGGCGACCCGGGCGAAACCGAGCGCCCGCAGGGCCGAGGGGATGCGGCGCTGTTCCCACGCCGAATACAGCGCGACGAACGACGGGGCGAGACTGACGGCGACGTTCCTCGATTCCCGGACGAGCTTGATCGCCCGCTCGAGATCGGAACGGTAGGTTTTGGCATGCTGCGGGCACTCCCGGATGCAGGTGCCGCAGGCGATACACCGGTCGGCCACGACCGACGCCTGGCCGTTCTCCATGCGAATCGCCTTGACGGGGCAGACGCGCAGGCACCGGTAACAGTCCCGGCACCGCGCCTTGTTCGTAAACACCACTTGACCCGGCATTGCCGCTCGATCCCGTTCCATATCATTCATACTCCCATGATATCAGTACCCGTCACGCCAGGAAGACCGCCTTCACCACAGAGTTACGAAGGATGAACCGCCGAGGCGCAGAGACGCAGAGGATGAAACGAGATGAATGAGAAGAACGAACATTTTTCTCTGCGCCTCAGCGGTGAATGGTTCGATTTTCAATACACCAGAGGTGCGCCGCCCCGTCAGGATTTGATCAGGCCTTCAACGGTCTTGATGGCCGTGTCGAGGGTGCATTTTTCGAACACCTTGTCGCCGATCACGACGGTCGGGCCGCGGTCGCACCGCTCATGGCAGAACGATGCCTGCACGTCGACGGCATGGGTGAGGCCGCGCTCCTCGAGGTGCTTGACCAGCCCCTGGAGAAGGGTCTGCGAGCCCTTCACGTAGCAGCTCGTGCCGACGCAGACCGTGATCTTGAGCTTTTCAGCCGCCGTGCCGGTGATCAGGGGGATCCCCGTGTCGCCCAGGCGACGGCGCGAATGATACCCCGTATGAAGCAGTTCGTGCGCCTTGTGGCCGCCGACCTCGCCGAGGTTCCGCTTGTAGAGTTCGGTGATATAGGGGTTCTCCTGCGACTTGTGGAGCGGCTGGGTTTTGTCGGCGTCGTACAACCCCTTCGCGCGGCGCCGCCTGGCGGTCATGTCGCGGCTGAGCGGCTGGCCGGCTCCTCCGACGCAGCCTCCCGGGCAGGCCATGACTTCGACCAGATGGTAGACGCTCTTTCCCCGCTTCACCTCGTCGGCGACCTTGCGGGCGTTCGCGAGGCTGTGGACGATGCAGAGTTTCAGCTTCTTCCCGGCGACATCGAACTCGATCTCGCGCCGGCCGTCTTCCCCGCGGACCTGCACGAAATCGGCGTTCTCGAGGGTGCGTCCGGTCACCTTCTCGGCGGCATACCGCAGCACGGCCTCGGTCACGCCGCCGCTGGCGCCGAAGATAACTCCCGCTCCGGTCTTGAAGCCCATCGGCATGTCGAGCGACTCGGGAGACAGGCTCCGGAAATCGATGCCCCGCTCCTCGATCATTCGGGCGAACTCCTGCGTCGTGAGCACGACGTCGACATCCCGGATGCCGTCCTTCGCGAACTCGGGCCGCCGCGCCTCGAACTTTTTCGCCGTGCAGGGCATGATCGAGACGATGACCAGATTTTTGTTCTCGATACCTAACGCCTTCGGAAGTGTATCGCGAGCTATTGAACCAAACATCTGCTGCGGCGACTTGCAGCTCGAAAGGTTCGGAAGCAGTTCGGGGTGATATTGTTCCGCATATTTCACCCAGGCCGGACAGCAGGAGGTGAACTGGGGCAGGCGCTCCCCTTTCGTGAAGCGGGTCAGAAACTCCTCGGCCTCTTCGATGACCGTCAGGTCCGCCGAAAACGATGTGTCGAACACCTTCTTGAATCCCATCGTTTTGAGGGCCGCGACGGCCTGGCCGGTGACGACCTCGCCCGCTTCGAGACCGAACTGCTCTCCGAGGGCGACGCGCACGGCGGGAGCGATCTCGGCCACGACCGTCTTCGACGGGTCGTCGAGCAGCTTCCAGACACCCTCGACGGACGAGCGCACGGTGAGGGCGCCGGTGGGGCAGACGGCCGCGCACTGGCCGCAGTTCACGCATTCGACCTGGTCCAGGTTCTTGTTGAACGCCGGCAGGACGGCGGCATCCCGGCCTCGGCCCGCGAAGTCGATCGCTCCGATGCCCTGGATCTCGGCGCACATCCGCACGCAGTCGCCGCACAGCACGCACTTGTTCGGGTCGCGCACCAGCGAGGGGCTGGAGACGTCGATCGCGCGCGGCTGGTGAATCGGCTTGAACCGGTTTTTCGTGATGCCGAGCCGTCGCGACAGATTCTGCAGGGTGCAGGCGGCGCTCTTCGAGCAGGTCGGGCACTGGCCGTCGTGGTTGGCGAGCAGCAGCTCGACCACGATCTTGCGCATCTGCCGAATCTCCTCGGTCGTCGTCTTCACTTTCATCCCGGCCTCGGGCTTCGTCGAGCAGGCGGCCATCAGGCCTCGGCCCTCGACATCGACCATGCACATACGGCAGGCGCCGTAGATGCTGAGATCCGAATGGTAGCAGAAGGTGGGCAGTTCGATGCCGGCCTTGCGCACCATCTCGAGAATGTTTCGCTCACCCTCGATCGGGACGGGGCGGTTGTCGATCAGAACGGTTGCAGTCGTGTTGTTCATCGTTGTCACACTCCCATGACGGCGTCGAATTTGCAGGCGGTCGCACAGGCTCCGCACTTGATGCAGACCGCCGGATCGATGAC
>JAGOCE010000304.1 GCA_017998915.1 Candidatus Ozemibacteraceae bacterium | reverse complement strand
GACACAAAGCACGAAGAGAAACGACACCACAAGAAACGACGAGAATCAGGGGGCGGAGTAATTTTCTTTGTGCCTCAGCGCCTGGCAGAGTCAAATCCGGTTCTTGTCGCTGCAATTCGGGGGGGGGCGGGTTCGAAACCTGCCATTACGACAGGCAATGACAGGGTTTCCCTACAATCTGCAGAAGGGCGGGAGTAACATCAGGATGGGCGGGCAACCGATATATAATATCGTTTGCGATAGAATTATCAGGGAGGTCACCAAGGAGGATGGTCGGGGCGTCGTATTCGCGGGCACCTTCGATGAAGACGAGATCGACATGGGGTGACACGAATGCGATCATCGCATCGATTTCGATATCGACTCCCTGAACGAACAACTCGGAGCGACCGGGGGAGATGCCGGCGCTCACTGCCGCTCCTGCGATAAGATGTCGGGTGGTGTCTTTGTCGGAGGCTGGCGGGTCGAGGGGGTGGCGGGTATGCTTGATGACGGCAATTCTGAGATGCGAAAGATGCTTCAGCAAGGTGTCGATGAGGGTCGTCTTCCCGCTCCCCGACTTCCCCAGAACCCGTATGATATGCATCGTCGATTCAACGCACCACAGAGACACAGAGACACAGAGTTTTTTCCTTTATAGAATCCTTTCTCTGTTCCTCTGTGCCTCTGTGGTAACTCATCGTCACTCAAAGCCTTATCGCGAGGAGGGTGTTGCCGGTGTGGAGGGGGCCGCCGGCGAGGACACGGGCGAAGATGCCTTCGCGGGGCATGACGCAGTCGCCGGCTTTGTGGTAGACGGCGCATTTCGCGTGGCACTCCTTGCCGATCTGGGTGACCTCGAGCAAGACACCGGTGTTCGACCACAGGAGCGAACCGACGGGAAGTTCGTACAAGCAGATGCCCGACGTGGCGATATTCTCGGCAAACGAGCCGAAGTCGACCTTCAGGCCTTTTTCCTGCATCTTGCGGATGCTTTCGATGCCAAGCAGGGAAACCTGGCGGTGCCAGTCGCCACCGTGCGCGTCGCCTTCGACGCCGAAACCGAGTTTGATTGTCACATCATCAGTCGGGTCTTTTGGCGTGCCTTTGGCGCGGCTGGTCGCGAGTTTCTCGATTCTGCCGAGTGCGACACCCTCTGCAAGCCAGTCGCCGCTTTTGCCGCCCGTTTTCAGCAGCAGCCGCGCTCCTTCGAGCGTGACGCCCTTCGACACGCCTTTCACCATATCGTACAGGTTCAACTGCGCGACAGAAACGGCCGTCATGGCCTCCATCTCGACACCGGTGCGGTCGCTCGCCAGCGCTTCGGCGATGATAGCCACGCGTTCGGCCCCGAATGGCGCCAGGGTAATATTCACGGCATCGAGCCTGATCGGGTGCGTCAGCGGAATGAGGTCGGACGTCCGTTTCGCGGCCATGATGGCCGCCACCCGCGTCGCGGCCCAGGCGTCGCCTTTGGCGATCTGGCCTTCACGAAGCATGGCGAGCGCTTTTTCTCCGGCTCGCACCGTCCCGAAGGCGACGGCGCGGCGCTTCGTCACGGTCTTCCCGCCGACATCCACCATCTTCACCCGCCCCTCACCATCGAGATGTGTCAATGAATCACTCATTAATATTATCCTTTATTTTTACAACGCACCACAGAGACACTGAGTCACAGAGATTTCTTTTCAGATGAAATATCTCTGTGTCTCTGTGCCTCTGTGGTGCGGTCTTGTTTACTTCTGTGGGGTGGAGATGCGGTAGAGGTCGCAGCCAAGTTGGCGGATGCGGGCGGCGCCTTCGAGTTTTTTCGTCCAGCGGTCGGGGATGGATGCGAGGCCGTTGTAGGCACCAAACATGGCTCCTGCCATTGCGGCGATCGCGTCGGAGTCGCCACCGACGTTGGCGGCGCTCTCGATCATCTCGTCGAACTTGCGCGGGTGCCGCAGGAACCAGTAGAGCGCGGCGGGAACGGACTCCATGGCGAAACCGCTGACGCCGATCTGGTGCATGGCGACGGCCGGTTCGGCACGCAGGGCATCGCGCATCGTCTTGAGGCGCTTGACGATTTCTGGCGCGAACGCCTGGGAACGCTCGATCGCGGCGTTCACGATGACGTCGGGCGTCGGCTCACTGCCTTCGAGACCCATTCGGATGACGGTCGCAAGAATGATGGCTCCGGCAACCGCCCTGGGATCGGTATGCGTGATACGGCACGATTTGTCGAGCGCGTCCTTGAGCAAACCCGGCGATCGCCACATAGCGAGCGCGATAGGAACGGTTCGTGCCGACGCGATCACGCCGGCGGACGGGAACCCGGCCTGGGTCCAGGGGATGCCCGAAGCGAGTTTGCGGCACGCCTTCATCATGGTGTTGCCGGGGAAGCGCCACGACGTGCGCAGTTTCTGCATCTGATACCAGTCGATGAACCGCTGGGTCAGATCGTCGACCGAGAATCCGCGTTTTTCGACGAGACTTTCGGCGACGATCAGCATCAACTGGGTCTCGTCGGAATACTGGCCGGGCTCGAGGTGCGCGATCGGGTGCGACGGCATCGCCTTTACGTATTCGGTCACGCGCTGATGGCCCATCGACGGGTCGCGAATGACATCCTCGATCGGTGCGGCAAGGGCGTCACCGATGGCGTATCCGAGAAGAACGGCCTGGAATTTGTCGATCATACCGTGTCCTTTCAGGCGGTCCCGCCTGAACCGCGCCGGTCCTGCGCCGACGATCCATTTCCCGTATCGTGCGGGTCACGTCCGGCGGGGACGATCTGTGTGCGGATCTTGGCTTCCCGCAGCAGCAGGAACACGCCAGGGTTGTGTTCCAGGAAGCGATAAAACTCCATCGTGTCGATGCTGAACACCACCACCGGGCCGTCTGCCGTCAGGGTGAACCGGTGCCGCCCACGCGACGGGGTCGAGTAGATGCGCATGAACATGCTTCCGCGCCCGGCTTTCGCGACTTTGCGCCCGCAGCGCGACATGACGACGGTTCCGGAGTCGAGGAGGTAGAACGCCTCGCGCTCGGTCCCTTCCTTCGCAAGTGTCCTTCCGGCAGGGATCTCGAGTCTGGTCATGATACCCTGCAGCTGGGTCCGCTGGGTCGATGAAAGCCCCCGCAGCAGCGGCGTATCATCGAACAGGCCCCAGGTGTCGTATTCGCGATTTTCGGCGATGACTTTCATGTGGCGCGCGATCTCGGAGCCGCGGATAAAATAGAGAAAATCATATTTATCCATGGCCAGCACCTTGAGGTCGGTTTCGGCCACCACGTCGGCGTTTCGGGGCATATTGAGAATCATCGAGGTTTCGCCGAAGTAATCGTTGTTCGAGTAGGTCTTTATCACATCGCCGTTGCGGCGCACCATGGCGCGACCGCTGACGACCATGAAGAAGCGGTCTCCGACCGTGCCCTGTTTGAAGATGACATCACCCGGCGCAAAGGTTTCGACCTTGGCCAGCGTGAGGAATTCGCGCGCCTTCTCGATCGGAAGTCCCGAAAACAGGTCGATATGGCTGAGCACATCGAGATACTCGAGCGCTTCGGTGCTGATGGGCGGCGTGACGGGAATGACGAGCGTATCGTCGGCACCGGCCGGCGCTTTTCTCAGTTTCGAGCCAGGAGGCAGCGAGCGTTCCGAGACATGAATCAGAAAAAGACGCTCTTGAACGCTTTCCGGAAGTTCGGCCAGGTTCTTGATCGGCGTGTGAATCGGCGGAATGCCCGCCTCGTGGAAAATCACCGTGTGGTGCCAGGGAAAGTTCATCAATTCGATCATCCGGTACCGGTTCACGACGTTCGATTCGAACAGTTTACGCACGGTCGGCGGGTCATATAACGAGTCGGACGAGTAGGCGAAGCTCTTGCCCTGGTAATACACTTCGAAGCCGATCGTCGGAATCGAGTGAAGCGTGTAGAAGAACCGGAACTCGCCGCCGTGGATGCGAATCGGCACCTGGAGCGTGATCGCATGAAAATGGAACAGCCCCATGAACGTTTTGTGCGAAAGACCGGTCAGGGCACGGTATTTGCGCACGAAACTCTCGAGGATGGTCTCGGTTGTATAGAGATTGATTTTTTTCTCTTCGAGGAGCTTCTGCAGAATGCCGGAATCGTGGTCGGCATGGCAATGCGTGAGAATGCAGTCATCGATGAGGCGCGGGTTGATGTCCATCGCCTTGAGCCATAGCGTCGAGTCGACAGGCGGGTCGACGAGAATGCCGCGCCGGTTCACCCAGATGATGAAGCCGCTCGTCATCTCCTTCGGATCGAACCCATGGCCTGAGCCGATGACGGTGACGCCGAACAACGGGGGGGTGAAAGGCTGGTGTCGCTCAGGGAATTCGCGATCGATACCGAATGAGACGTCCAGGGGCACTTCGGCGAGCACGCGGGCGCCGTCGACGACGCGGAGCATTCCTTTCGGGGTTCGCTCAAGGGCGAGGTTTCCGAACGGCACGCGGTTGTTGGGGCCCCACGGAATGCCGGTGGCGATGTCGCTCAACTCCATTTTTCGGAGGCCGGAGGCGTCTTTCGCGCGGAAGAACTCCATCTCGGCGCGCAGATCGGGAATGAGGTCGTGATTCACGCCGTAGGGGAATTCCCGCTGGAGGGAAACGATGTCAGGGCCGAGCACGGCTTCCTTGAGGACGCCCATGATCGTTTCGATCTGGTGTGTCTGGCCGACAACCTTGATGCTGCGCTGCTTGAGAAAATAGTTGTAGTAGGCCGGAAACTCGATGTCGGCGAGCGAAACGCCGCGCTCGGTGCCGAAGAGGCGGTTCGGGAGCACGAAGGTATCCGGCACCTCGCCGAGGAGGTGCAGGGTGTCCTTGATCGTTTCGGGCGTAGCGCCGACTTGGAGAATCCCCGACGGCGTCTTGATCAGCGTGCCGCCGCGTGGGAGCTGAATGACTTCGATTTCCGGCATAGTCCTCTGCCTAAGAGAATGTCTGGGGCACAACCAAGGAAAGATAATAGATGCCTTCCCCAAATGCAACCAAATTACGGCCGGTCTCAGAGCTGCTGGAAAACGACTTCACCGCAGAGACACTGAGGCACAGAGAAAGTCCACCACAAAAGCCACCAAGGCACAAAAGCGACGAAAAGCGCTCATCCGGATGACGCTGTTTCCAAGTGTTTTTCGCTGTTTGGCTATGTTTACGTTTGTGCATCGTTGTTACAATGCGAGGACAGGGCGTTCGCAAATCGCCTCTCCTGGTGAGGGGAGACTACCACGAAGGCACAAAGGCACGAAGCCCCCTGTCGGGGTGTGTTCTTCATCGTTC
>JAGOCE010000303.1 GCA_017998915.1 Candidatus Ozemibacteraceae bacterium | reverse complement strand
TCAATATCTCCCCTCGTTCAACCTGATTCGTGCAACTCAGGGTTTATTCGCGGCGGCAGTCGGGGCATCAACACTTTTCGCCGTGGCTTCGGGAGCATTCATCTTGCCGCCCTGAACCGGGGTGTCTGCGTCGTGGAACAGAATGGTCATCGTGACGTTTTGATTGTGTTCGATAGCAGCTGACTCGCCTTCAGGGGAAACGTTCGTCGATGAACGCTCAGAAGCGTCAGCCGGGAGAAGAACGAACTTCTCGCCGTCGATCGATTTCTCATTTTCTATTCCGGAGGGACTTCCCTTGAGAGAAGCCTTTGTCTGTGCCCGATCCATTGTTGGCTTCGCCTTCCCGGTCATTGAATCGGCTGACGTTTTCGAAGACTGCGCATCGTTCTTCGCGGGATTTCCGCAGAAGGAATCGAGCCGATTTCGCAGTTCGGTGATGCGCTGCGATATCGAGCGCGTATCGTTTTCGGCTCGTGCGGGGGCGGGCAGGAACGACGAGCAGGCAAGAAGAAGCATCATGAGGGTGCATGACGAACGACGCATGGTTTTCTCCTCGAACGACCGTATGGCGAAACTCGCGAAGCAACGGCCTCGCACAGATCACCTATCGGCTGCGATCGCTGATGAATTGAGCATCTTTCGTTCCTGCGCACCTCTGCCCAATGCCATTTTCAAGACCGTTCAGAGGTTTTCCCAGCGGAATAGCCGCGGGGTGATTGTTTCACCACACGAGTATTCTCGGGAAAAACAATCGAAAGATCGATCGTCAGCCCCGGGAAAAGGGGTGTTTCGATCTTCGTCGTGCGATCGTGCGTCTCAGGCCGCCCATACCGACCGGATTCGCCGAGACGGAAGACCATGACCGAGCCTTCGACGTGGATTATCCAGTATTCCCTGACACCGCGGCTTTCATACAGATTGAGCTTTCGAAGTTGATCGTGGGAAACGGAGGAAGGCGACAGAATCTCAATCGCAAGGTCGGGGGCGCCTCGACAGCCGCGATTGTCGATCTTCTCAGTATCACAGACAACCAGAATATCTGGCTGGACAACCGTTGTCGTGCGCAAGTCGGATTCGCTCCTTTTCGGGAGACGAACATCGAACGGTGCTGCAAAAACGCGACAGGGTTTGCCCAGAAAAAAGTTCGCCAATTGTCTCGAGAGTTCCATCGAGATACCTTGATGCACAGGGTTCGGTGCCGGCGTCATATCAAAAGCTTCGCCGTCGATCAGTTCCCAGCGTTCGTCATCCGGCCAGGTCAGATAATCGGCGTAGGTATAGCTTTTCTTGGGGGATTTCAGCGGATGCGCCATGGGACGACCTCCGTTCATTCATGCGTCTCAGGGAGTATACCATGGGTCAACTGTGGGCAGGTTTGAAACCCGCCCCTACACATCAATGGCCAAAGACCGTGGCGGGGAGCGATTATTCGGCGGCGAGGGTGGCGGGGTCAACCCAGCCGTAGGCGCCCATTTGATTGCCGGCGTCGGAGGAGGTTTGCAGGAGTGAATCACCGCGGAGGTGATAGTCGTATTCGCCGGATGCGGAGCCGACAAACAGGGGATCGATGTTGAGAACGGGGGCGCCAGATTGGTCGCAGCCGGAGGTTTCATATTTGAAACCATAGATATTGTTATATATGTAGCTGCGGCCGGAGGTTCGTTCTTCGATACCGATGCCGGTGCCGGAGGCGCGACGGTTCACGATGATATTGTTCTTCAGGACTGGTCGATCGGCTCCGTCGATGTAGACGCCGTTGGGGGCGTCGATCGTCAGATACTGGAGATCGGCGGCAGCGCTTCGAATGGCCAGGCCGAGCCGGGTCGAGTCGAGAAGGGCGCCGCGGACGGTCGGGCTGGCGTTGTCATCGACAACGAGCGCCGTGTCGGTAACGGAACGCACATCGAGACCGCCCAGGAACGCGCTGCGGTTTCCCCGGAGATGCACGCCCGTTTCGCCGCCGCGCACCTTCACGGTTTTCACGGTGACGTTCGCTGTGCCTTCGGCCATGAAGCCGGTCGTGCAATCCGTGAACTCGAGGGAAGCAAGAGCGGTTCCGCTGGCTCCACCGATGTGAAGTCCCGTCTCGCACATGCGGGCGCCAAAGCCGGAAAGCTGAAGCGGGCCGTCGGTTATCGCGAGTCCCGTGCGGGCGTTCACGACTTCCAGGTTCGCGATTTCCGAGCCGGAGGGTTGGCTGGAGGTCGTGCGCAGCCGGATTCCCTCCCAATCCGTGCGACCGGGAAGCGAGGCAGCCGAGATGAATTTTACGGATTCGCTTCCGGAAGCGTCGACGATCAGGCGGCCATCGACGTTCACCTCACACAGGAGCGGATAGATGCCGCTTTGCGAAAGATCCTGCGTCTTCACCCGAACGACGACGCCCGGTTCGATCGTGAGCGTCGTCAGTTCGGGGACGGAGATATCACCCGTCAGATCGATCGGGCTCCAGGCCTTGAGCCAGGTCACGCTCTGTTTGAGCGTTCCAGCCGGGATGATCGCCACTTCGGCCGTTCGTGACGAAACGTTGTCGTCGAGATCGACCGATTCGAGCGCATACCGCGTTCTGACACCGGGATTCGGCTGGTCGTCGACGCAGAAGCGTTCTGCCGAAAAGACCTCGTTTTCCGTTTTCCAGAGAGACAACACCGCATCGCTCTCACCGCGCCAGATGCGGAATCCTTTCAAGGGGTCGGTGCCGTCGTATGACCATGTCACCTTCGGCCCCTCCGGGGTCTGCGCAACGATCGGAACCGTCGGTGCGGGAGGAGCGCCCGGCAGATCACCGGCTGGCAGCGTCGTGAACGTTGCCGTCTGGGTCAGGTAATGCCGATTATCAGCCGTGGTTCCCTCAATAAAGTAGGTGTAGATGATGCCAGGAACAGGTGGCTTAATCACGAACCGGTGATCCGTGCCAAGACCGGTCGGTTCGGTCCTGATCTGGGGCAGATGCTCACCCTGGTAGACGAAGGTGCATTTCATGGGTTCGGCCGGGAACACATCGAACAGAACGGTATCGAGTTCCCGCTTGAAGATCGTGCAGGTTATGCGGTTCGAAAGGGGTTCGAGGCAGAAGTTGACGTTGCCGTACACCTGCCCCTCTTCGATCGTCATGGTCAGGGAGGCCGTCTTGAAGCCTTCCCGGGTCACCATAAGCCGCTGGGTCCCGGCATCGAGCGACGTGAAGGCATATCGGCCATCCTCGCCCGAAGCGGCGGTGAACAGGGAACGATGTGACGTTACTATCGCATTCGCTATTCTATTGCCGGCGGTGTCGCTGATACCACCCGAAACGACGCCGCGCCGGATTTTTTGTTCGTTTTCACAACCCATGAGGCCAAAGGATGCGAGGGCGACGAGGCATAACACGGCAATGGCGGCGAGATTCCCGTTCTTCGATCCGGATCCGGTCCGAGCATGGTCATTCATCTCGGGGCGCCTCGCCGTCGTGGTCGTCGCATCATCCGCAGAATCGGTCTGCGCGCGAAGAACGCGGGCGATCTGGCGATGCCGGTTCGCGCGCCAGCGCCTGCGGCCGTGCGTTCGGTTGTCATCTGAGTTCATACTTCATTCCATACATCGGAAAACGGTGGACAAAACATTAGACGGGCGACAACCGCACGGAGCATGGAGACGAAGACAAATCATCCACAGATTGTGCAGATGTCAGCAGTTGTCGCAGATATGCATAAGTCGCCAGCGGGGAGAACGCATCTGAGACGCCCCCCGACAGGCGAAATGGAACCATCGAAAATGGAATTGCCCGAGACACAATCCCCCGGATTGGATTAACGGAACGATTGGCCGTAGCGGCCGAGTTCGAGGCCGTTGATGTCGAGGAGTTTGAGGGGCGATGCCGGCATGAGATGATAATCGTAGGGGTTGCCGCCAACGAAGTCAGGCTTCATATCCTGTGCGCCGAGTCCCTTGATGCAGTTGTGATATCCCGTTGCAAAGCCATGGACGTCGTTGTAACCGAAATAGCCCGTGAGAGGGTTTGCCGTGTCCTCATACGAGATCCCATACGTCCCCTTTTCGGAGGTATTGCAAAGAATATTACTCTCTATTCGAGGCTGCCCCGATGCGATGGCGACGGCGACATCCGCGTCGATCGTGCAATGGTCGAGAAAATTATCGGTCACTCTCGTGTCCGTAAATCGCACCCCTGTGCCGTATGGCACGAGAATCAGCGAGTTCGCGATCACGGACCTTGCGAAATTCGCCAGAACGCCGATCTCAAACGCTTCGATTCTGCACTCCCGCATGGTAATGCGGTCTTCCTGGTTGTCCTTTGCGAAAGAACAGCCGACCCGTGCGCGATCGATGGAGATGCGCTTCATGTCGAATCTCCGACACCCAATCACCTCGACCGCCGCGGACGCGATATCCGAGAAGCTACAATCAGAGAGGGTCGGAACGATCCTCACGCCCTCGATGCGATACCCGCCCACGCTATACTTCACGGTCAGATCATGGACGTTCGCTTCGATCCTGTCGATGAGCACGGCAGGCCCCGCACAGCCGAACATCTCGACGAATCCCACTTCGGAAATGCCCGATCCCCCCTTCCGGAAACGGATGCCGGCCCAGTGGTCGCGCACGCCGGCACCGTTCAGCGGAGTGAACCTGACCGGAACACCGCTTTTTCCGAGAATGACGGCACGGCCGTTCACGAGGATCTCGACGCGGTCGCGGTCTTCCCCGAGCCCGAACGCGTCCTTGTCGGCAACCCTGAACTCGACGCCGGGCTCGACATACAGGTTCGCCCCGACGCCGACGATCAGGTCGCTGACCAGAACCATGGGCGAGTCTGATGCCGTGATCGAAAGATCGTGATTGATGAAACCGGGCATGAACACCCGCTCGGACGACGTCCAGGTCGACGCCGCGCCAAACTCGCTCACGGCAGACACGGCGTATTCGTAGAAACCGCCGCCATTCGCACCGAGATCCGTGAACGATCGAATGTCGCCTGACAGCGTTTCGCTCGTCAGAACAAGCCATTCGCCGCCCTTTTCGCGTCGTCTGACCCGATAGCCGGCCGCCGAAGCCGATATCGAGCCGTCCCATTCGATGGTGACGGTGCCATACGCTTCGAGCGCCCGAACCCTGACCGCGGGTGGCGCTTCGGGGGTGGCGCCGACGCCGGTCTTAAACGGTATATCAATAGATATACGAGGAGTGGCGTCGTCCTCATTGAAGCGGACGCGCGCATGATACAGGGTTTCAGGTCCCAGTCCAGAGATCGTGAATCGATGGGCTTCGGCCGGTCCGGTTTCTTCCATCGTGTTCGTGTATCCATCGCC
>JAGOCE010000019.1 GCA_017998915.1 Candidatus Ozemibacteraceae bacterium | reverse complement strand
ATCGACAACGGGATAGTCGCACAGATGAACGCTGCGCGGCGCCTTCGGATCGACCCGAACGACCAGGTTCTGATAAATACTTTCAGCTATAAACGGCGTGAAGGGCGCCACGAGCCGCGAGAAACCGACGAGAATCTCCCACAGCGTGACGAAGGCCGACAAGCTCTCGGCGTCAGAGATCGAGCCCCAGAACCGGCGCCGGCTGCGGCGCACATACCAGTTCGACAGCTCGTCGACGAACGTCTCCATCGCCGCCGTCGCGCGGGTCACCTCGAACGAATCCATCGCGGTGCGCACATCGCCCACGACGCGATTGAACCGCGAGACGATCCAGCGATCGAGCTCGGTCCGATCCGCGAGCGGCATCATGTGCTGCTTCGGATCGAAGTTCTCGGTATTGGCATACATGACGAAGAAGCTGTAGACGTTCTGCAGCGTGCCCAAAAACCGGCTCTGCGCCTCGGCGATGCCGTCCTCGAAGAACCGGCGGGTGTTCCACGGCGCCGTGCTCGAGTAGAGGAACCAGCGGACGGCGTCGGCACCGTATTTGTCGAACAGCTGCATGCAGTCGAGGACGTTTCCCTTCGACTTGCTCATCTTGATGCCGTTCTTGTCGCAGATCAGGCCCAGCACGACGACGTTCTTGTAGGCGGGGGCCTGGTGCAGGAACGTGCTGGTGACCAGCAGACTGTAGAACCAGCCGCGGGTCTGGTCGACGGCTTCGCAGATGAAGTCGGCGGGGAACTGGCTCTTGAACTTCTCGACGTTCTCGAAGGGGTAGTGCCACTGCGCGGTATGCATCGCCCCGGAGTCGAACCAGCAGTCGATGACCTCGGGAACGCGCTTCATCAGCTCGCCGCACTTGTCGCACGCGATCTCGACCTCGTCGACGTAGGGCTTGTGCAGCTCGATGTCGTCGAACTTTTTCAGGGCGCGCTTCTTCAGCTCTTCCTTGCTGCCGATCAGGATCTGGTGGCCGCACCGGCATTTCCAGATCGGAAGCGGCGTTCCCCAGTACCGGTCGCGCGAGATCGCCCAGTCGATCATGTTCTCGAGGAAGTTGCCGAACCGGCCGTCCCGGATGTGCTCGGGATACCAGTTGATCTTCTTGTTGTTGGCGAGGATCTCGTCTTTGATCGCCGTCGTGCGAATGAACCACGAGTGCCGCGCGTAGTAGAGCAGGGGACTGTCGCACCGCCAGCAGAAGGGGTAGGTGTGTTTGATGCGGCCCGACGAGAACAGCTTGCCCGACGCCTTGAGGTCGCGAATGATGTCGCCGTCGGCCTCTTTCACGAACCGGCCGGCCCACGGCGTGACCTCGGGTTTGAACTTGCCCTCGAGGTTGACCATCTGCACGACCGGCAGGTTGTTGGCCTGGCCGACGCGGTAGTCGTCCTCGCCGAACGCGGGGGCGATGTGGACGATGCCGGTGCCGTCCTCCGTCGAGACGAAGTCGCCGAGAATGACAAAATGCGCTTTTTTCTCGAGCTTCGCGAAGGTATAGAGCGGCTCGTAATCCATGCCGGCCAGGTCGGCACCAGTGCAGCGGGCGCCGATCTCGAAGCCTTCCTTCAGGACGGTTTCGACGCGGGCCCGGGCCATGATGAGCGTCTGCTCACCGTGCTTCACGCGGACGTATTCGACGTCCTTGCCGACCGCGAGCGCGACGTTCGAGAGCAGGGTCCAGGGCGTCGTGGTCCATACCAGAAAGTATGTATTCTCTTCGCCCTTCACCTTGAACCGCACGTAGACCGACGGATCCTCGACCTCGTCGTAGCCCTGCGCGACCTCGTGGGAGCTGAGCGCGGTGCCGCAGCGCGGGCAGTAGGGAACGACCTTGTGACCCTCATACAGCAGGCCCTTTTCCCAGAATTTGCTGAGGATCCACCAGACGGTCTCGATATACCCGTCGGTGCAGGTGATGTAGGGGTCTTCCATGTCGACCCAGAAGCCGCCCCGGGTGACCATGCGGCGCCACTCGCTCTCGTATTTGAAGACGCTCTCACGGCACTTCTTGATGAACGCCTCGATACCATAGCGCTCGATATCCTGTTTGCAGGTCAGGCCGAGCTGTTTCTCGACCTCGAGTTCGACGGGCAGGCCATGCGTGTCCCAGCCGGCCTTGCGGCCGACATGACAACCGCACATCGTCTTGTAACGCGGAACCAGGTCCTTCATGGCCTTGGTGAGCACGTGGCCGGGGTGGGGCATGCCGTTGGCGGTCGGCGGCCCCTCGAAGAACACGAACGGCTTGCAGCCCTCGCGGTTCTTGACCGACTGCTGGAAGATGCGTTCCTTGTTCCAGAACTCGAGGATCTCTTCCTCGCGCTTGGCGGTGACGACGGAGGCGGTTTTTTCGAACTGCATGTGGGTCCTCGTGATACGAATTTACGCCCGCAGCGTTCCGGCCTGGTGGGCCAGGAGCAGGATGTGGGCGGAGTGGTCGAAACTGCTCGTCCAGTGGAAGGCTTCCTCGAGATCGGCGCCGATCGCGAACGTGCCGTGGCCGCGCACGACGACGATCGGAACCCGTTTCAGCAGCGGGACGACGGCGGCAGCCACCTCGTTCGAGGCGATCGAGTTGGTCACTTCGATGACCGGCGCGCCCTCGGGAAAGTAGTAGCGCCCCTCACCGTCGGCGGGAACGATCCGGTCGAAGCGGAAGCCGAGCGCGATGGCGTGCGGCGCGTGCGCGTGGACGATCGCGCCGGCGGAAGTTCCGTTATATATCGCTCGATGTACCGGAATCTCACGAGAGGCCCGTCTCGTCTCGGCATCATCGCCGCCGATCAGCGTCTCGACGATGTCGGTCGCGGCGAGCCGGTGGAGCATGCTGCCGGTGCGGGTGATGGCCATCATGCGGTTGTCGCGCATGCTGAGGTTGCCGGAATGGGAGTTGTTGAGGCCGGCGGTGAAGAGATCCTCGCCAACGGTTTGGAAGGCCCGGAGATGGCTCATGCCTCTCCCCCTATAACTTTCGCTATAGAATCACGGTATGGGGGCCGCAGGGTACCACGGTTGGTGAAGATGGCGGTGACCAGTTCGGGCGGCGTCACGTCGAAGGCGGGGTTGTAGACCGGCATGTCGGCCGGGGCCGTCGGAACGCCGCGGATTTCGCGCACTTCCCCCGGGTCGCGCTCCTCGATGACGATCTCGAGACCGTGGCCAAGCTTCAGGTCGAACGTCGAGTCCGGCGCGGCAACGTAAAAGGGGATGCCATGGTATTTCGCGAGAACGGCGACGCCGTAGGTGCCGATTTTGTTGGCGACGAACCCCTCGGCGGTGATGCGGTCGGCGCCGACCACGACGCCCTGGATGCGGCCGGCGGCCATCAGGCTGGCGGCCATGTTGTCGCAGATCAGCGTGGCGTCGATGCCTTCCTGCAACAGCTCCCACGCCGTGAGACGAGAGCCCTGCAGCAGCGGCCGGGTCTCGTCGACGAACACCCGGAACTTCTTTCCCTGCTCCTGCGCGGCCCGGAACACGCCGAGAGCCGTGCCGTAGCCGCCCGTGGCAAGCGCGCCGGCGTTGCAGTGGGTCAGCCAGGTCTCGCCGTTTTTCAGGCAGGCGGCTCCCTCTCGACCGATCGCGCGGCACATCTCGATGTCCTCGGCCAGGATCGCCTGGGCCTCGCTCAACGCCGCGTCGAGAGCGGCCTTCCGGCAGGCCGCGGGATCGGCGTCGGCAAGGGCGCTCCGGATCTTCTCCTGGACACGCTCGAGCGCCCAGAACAGGTTCACAGCCGTCGGCCGGGTTGCGGCCAGCATGCCAACGAGCTCGTCGAGGCGGCCGCCCAACTTCGCGTCGTCGCCTTCCCAGTTCTTGAGCCCGAGCCAGACGCCGAACGCGGCCGCCACCCCGATCGCAGGGGCGCCGCGCACCTGGAGTGTCCGGATGGCATGCGCCATCTGATCGGGCGTGTGGCAGGTCAGAATGACGTGCTCTGAGGGAAGGCGCGTCTGGTCGACGATGTCGACGGCATCCAACGCCTGATTGTAGGCGACTGTGTCTATCATGCTTGCTCCGGAGCGGGTCTGGAAGGCCTCAAATGCCGCTTTGAAGCGACTTTTCGGGCTGGCGCATCATACCAGACTCCTCCTCTCCGGGTCAAGGAAGTGGATGGACGATCTCCGCTGGCTGCGATTGGGGTATACTCTTCCACATGGCACATTCCGGGAGCACCGCCGCCGTCTCTCCACCACAGGCGGAAATCGGCGAATCGGGTTCATGGATCATCCGACTGTTCCTGTTCGTCACGGTCGTCGTCCTGCCGCTCTCGATCGCCGCCTTCGCCTTTCACACGATGTACAGCGAGGAACTGGCCGCCGGTAAAACCCTGCTCCGACAGAAGCTGGCGGTCCAGTCGGGAATCGTCGCCCGGATCGCCCGCCCGGAATACCAGATCAGGCGCCTCGCTGAACGGCTGATCGAAAAAGGCTTCGTTCATGCGCCGCCCCACCGCATCAGGCGGTTCGTCGACGGCCTCGAACGCCGATACCCGGGCGCATTCAGGTGGGTCGTCTGGGACGAAAGCGGAACGGTCCGAACCATGAACTCTCCTGCGATGCTGTCAGGCCAGAAAACCTGGGAAGCCGCCATCCAGATGTTTCTGAAGCACATGCTCATCGTGAAGGAACGCAGCACGAAGCGAACCGGCAGCAATCCGAGCAAGGCGAGCGAAGCAATCGCGACCAACCCCGCAACGTGGCGGCTCCAGCGGGCACTCGGGCCGTCTCTCAAGGTCGAACAGCTTCTCACCGGCTACAAGCGCGTCATTCCGGCTAGTTGGCTCGGAAAAAACTGCAACATCACCTGGTCCGTCGAAGCCACCGAGTATGCCGTCGACGGAAACCCTGTCAGAATCAGGGGCGGCTTCCTGCTGATGGTTTTCCCGGATCTTCTGCCCCCCGACTTCTGGTTGAAAGCGTTCATCACCTCACGACCGAATCAGCGACGCCAAGTACCGTTCCCGGTGATGACGATGAACCTGCGCGACCGTTCGGGATTCTTTCTCGATCCCACCCTGAAGCATATCCCCGGCTTCGCCGCGGAAACCCTCGCAGGGTATCTCGACAGGGAGGAAGAAACCTTCACCCGCGGCGCATGGCTGAACCATGCCGTCATTCCCGAGCCGGGAAGCCCGGTCCGCATCGTTTCCTGCGCCAGTTACGAACCGCTTTCCGAAACCTTCCGGCTCCGGCTCGCCAGGCTGTATCTGGTATTGTTCCTCGTGCTTTTCCTGGCCGCCGCGGCCGCCGCATCCGGTGCCATACAGCTCCAACTGCCGCTTCGCGGCCGCATCACCGGCTTTTTCATCATCGCGATCATCTTCCCCGTCGCAGGAATCATCACGATCGGCAGGTCGTTCGTCGCCCACGAGGAGGCAAGGCTCCGCGACGAGGCCCGCAAGGACATGCGCAACACGATCGATGCCATCGACATGCGGTATCACGATATCGCCCTCTCGATGGAAAAGACCATTTTCAAGCGTCTTACCGAACTGATCGGCACGGCGCCCCTCTCGGTCTCCCAGCTCGAAACAGCGATCCGGCGCATCGAAGATGAGGAGTTGATCGCCAACTACTTCCTCTCCGACGAGAAGGGCGCCATCGCCAGGCACGACATGGTGATGGAAAACATCGCCCTCATGACGGCCCTTCCCATCACCATGAAGCATATCATCCGCCTCGAGGGGGCGGCGCTCGAGGGCAACGTGCTGATGGACGCCGTCCAGGACGAGCTTTCCCAGAACCAGATCGTCGGCACGCTCATTCAGAACCTGTGCCGGCCGAGCCACCTGAGCTACTACTGCTTCGGCGACCACCACCTGTACATGATGAGCCTTCGCGTCTTCATCGACGGGAAGGTGCGAGCCCTGATCGTGAACACGCCCGCGCAGTTCCTCGAGCGGTTCTTCTCGACCCGCGAGTTTTTCTCCGCACGCAACGCCCGCGAGCTCGCCCCCAGCAGATACGCGTCGAATGAGCTGTTCTTCTACGCCCGGTCGAAGAATTTCTCCCATCTTCCCGAAAACATCCCGCTCTGGAACATGCTCGAGCGGCATTTCATGCGCGCCGGCACCTTGAACGTCTCCGAAGAAGGGGAAGTGGCGATCGACGGCGAGCCGTTCCTCTACCTGATTTCACCCCTGCAGTCCATGATGACGCGCTCGTACATCCCCTGCGTGCTCACATCGCTGAGGCCGATCCAGAACCGGATCCTGCAACTGCGGAATTTCCTCCTGATCCTTGTGTTTCTCGCGCTTGTCACCGCCGTGGCCCTCGGCGGGGCACTGGCGGGAAGCCTGCTCGGCCCGATCCGCCGCATGGACCGGGCCGTCCAGCGCGTCGGCACGGGAAACCTCGACGTGCAGTTGCCCGTCACGTCGGCAGACGAGTTCGGCCGCCTCTCCGGCACCTTCAACGCAATGGTTCGCGGCCTGCGCGAGCGGGAACGCATGCGGGCATACGTTTCGGAAACCGTTCTGGAAGCGGTTCGCGACGACGCCGGCAGCCGTTCCGGCGAAGGGGAGTTCCTCGAGGCATCGATCCTGTTCTCCGACATCCGCGGCTTCACAAGCCTTTCCGAAAAGCATCCGCCCAAGGAGATCTTCGCTATGCTCAATGCGTTCATGAGCGGAGTCGAGCCGATCATCCGCTGTAACGACGGCCGCGTCGACAAGTTCATCGGTGACGCCGTTATGGCCGTATTCCACGCAGGAACCCAGCACCACGCGATCCGCGCCGTTGAAACAGCCGTCTCGATGATGCGGTTCCTCGAGGATTTCAACGCCTCCCGCACGGAACGGGGCCTATTCACGATCAGGATCGGCATCGGCGTCAACACCGGCCGCGTCATGCTCGGCGACGTCGGCAGCGCCAATCGCAAGGACCTGACCGTCATCGGCGACGAGGTGAACCTCGCCTCACGGCTCGAGACGGCCTCGAAAAAGGGCCGCCACTCCCGCATCGTCCTTTCCGAGAGCACGTTCAACGCGGTTTCAGACCTGGTCGAAGCCGAGGAAATGCCGTTCACCGAAGTGACTGGCAAACAGCAGGCGGTCCGCATGTTCGAGCTGATCAGGCTCCGGCCGGCCCCCGAACCGCGCTCCGGCTAGCGGTTTCGCCTCTCAGCCAAACGGCGATACCGTCCGATAAGGGAAGCGAATTTCAAAGGAGTCGTGCATGAATCCTCGCTGGTGCCGCATCGCCCTTCTCTGGACAGCAACTCTGGCCGCCTGGATCGCGCTTTTCCCCGCCCCCGCGGCGGCAGTGCCGGTCTCGAACCCGGCGATTCTCTGGCAGACCAGCGTCGGCAGTCATGCAGACGACACATTCCACGCCGTCGAACCCACTCCCGATGGGGGATGCATCGCCGTCGGCTTCACGACCCTGCCGCCCGTCGACACGCGCACCGTTCATGGCCGACGCGAGTTGCTCGCCGTGAAATATGGGAAAGCGGGAACCCAGGAATGGAAAAAACTGTTCGGTGGCTTCGAAAACGACGAAGCCTGCGACCTCGTCGTGCTTGCCGACGGAAGCTCGCTCATCGTCGGATCGACAGGTTCACCGCAGGGCGATGTCTCGGGATATCACGGCTGTAACGACCTTTGGGCGGTGCGACTGGATGCTTTGGGTAATATACGCTGGCAGAAAGCGTTCGGTGGCAGTCTCGAAGACTTCGGCTTCGGCGTGGTTCCCGCCGCGGATGGCAGTTTCGTCATTGCCGGGGCCACCTCGTCGAATGACGGTGATGTGAGCGGCAACCACGGCGGCAGCGATGCCTGGGTGATCCGCATCGACGATGCGGGCAATCTGCTTTGGCAGGCCTGCATCGGCAGCAAGGGCGACGACATGGCCTTCGACGTCATCCGAGGCATCGACGACGGATTCGTCGCCGTTGGCCGCCTCGATCGTCTGCCAACGGTCGAAGATGTCGACCTCCAGACGAACGGCCTGGGAAACGTGCTTGCCGTGAAACTGGCAGCCGACGGCACGATCGCCTGGCAGTCGGATTTCGGCGGCTGGGAAGAAGATGTCGGATACGGGATCGCAGCGGCGGCCGACAGCACCTACCTGATCGTGGGCAAGTCGCGTTCATACAACGCGTCGAGCCGCGATCATCTCGGCGGCGACGATGCCTGGGTGCTCGATATCGACGTGACCGGCCACATGCTTTGGAACAAGGTGCTCGGAGGATGGGCCGACGACCACCTGCGCTCGGTCAAGCCGACCGTGGACGGGAATTTCATCTGCATCGGCACCACCTCGTCGGCGAACGCTTCGGGTGATGTTGACGGTCTACACGGCAACAGCTCCGACGTCTGGCTCCTCGCAGTCGACGATGAGGGCAGCCTGCTCTGGCAGCGCTGTCTCGGCGGCCGTGATACGGATGTCGGATACGATGCCTACGATCTCGGCGACGGCAGTTTCCGGGCCGTCGGTGCCGGCTCGCCGCGAGGAGAGCATGATATCGCTGGCGGCGGCACCGGCCAGGACGCATGGATACTCACCGTTTCTGCAGGAGCATCGCCGGAATCCGGAGATGCTCTGCGCCGGGACGGTGGAAAGAAGCGGCGCTGACGAAGAGTCGACCTGGTCTTTCGTGGCACTGCGAAAGGGAGCGGGAGAGCCGGAACGGAAACGAACGGTCTCACATACCGCCTGTTCCGGCGGGGCTGGATCGAGCGGGGCGGGCGAGATGCCCACCCCGCTCCGTTCGTTCAGGCCCGGTAAAATTCCCTCATGGCCTTCATGAAATACTCGGGATCGTGAGCGCCGGCAAGTTCACGCACGGAATGCATCGAGAGGAGCGGAATACCGACATCGACGGCCCGGGTGTCAAGATGGGAAGAGGAAATCGGCCCGATCGTCGAGCCACCACGCTCGTCTGACCGGTTGAGAAACCTCTGGACCGGCACTTTCGCCGCCCGGCACAGGGTTTCGAACATGGCGGCGGACGGGGCGTCGGTCGTGTAACTCTGGCTGGCCGCCACCTTGATTGCCGGGCCGCGGTTGAGCATCACCCGATTGGTCGGATCGCACTTCTCACCCTTGTTCGGATGAACGGCGTGCGCGGCATCGGCCGAGACCAGGACCGAGCGAGCCGCTGCCCGGAAATACTCTTCCCGGTTTCCGCCGAGCGCCGTTACGATCCGCTCCAGCAAGGTAGCGAGCATCGGCGAGCCGGCCCCCTGCTTGGTCGAACTGCCAACTTCCTCGTTATCGAACGCAGCCAGCACGGTCGTCGCCTTCCCGGCTCCGGCCGAGACCAGTGCTTCGAGGGCCGCGTGGGTCGAGGCGAGGTTGTCGAGCCGCGGAGCCGAAATGAACTCGTGTTCGAGGCCGACGAAGCAGCCGGCGCCGGGCTCATACAGGAACATGTCGTAATCGAGAATCTCGGCCGGCTTCACTTTCATTTCCCGCGCCAGGAGCCTGATGAAAAAGCCCTTCTTCTCGAACTTCTCACCCGTCTGGCCGATCAGCGGAAGCATGTCGACCTGCCGGTTCAGCTTCACTCCGTCGTTCACCTCGCGGTTCATGTGTATCGCCAGGTTCGGAATGATCGCCACCGGCCGGCGGAAATCGACCAGCACCTCCTTCGGCTGCAGCGGATCGCGGCCCGCGAGGACGACGCGACCAGCCATCGAGAGCGGGCGGTCCATCCAGGTACTCAGGATCGGCCCGCCGTAGACCTCGGTGTTCAGCTTGACATACGCCTCTTCCGATGTCATCTCGGGCAGCGGCTTCACGCGGAAGCATGGGGTGTCCGTGTGGGTGCCGATGATCCGGAAGCCCGTCTCGGCAGGATTTCCCCGCCCCACGAGGAACGCGAGGAACGCAGAATTATTCTTTTTAATATAATATTTTCCGCCTTTTTTCAATTTCCAGGCGTCACCCTCGACAAGCTCCTCGAATCCGGCTTTCTTCAGGCGTTTCGCGGATGTCTCGACGGCATGAAACGCGGTCGGACTCGCATCGATGAAATCAATCAGGTCTCCGGCAAAAACATTCTTCGTCGCCATTTCATTCTCCTTGAAGATCATGTGTCTTTCGATGGTATCACGTCCACATGTGCCGAAGACAACGGGCGGGCCCGAAGGCCCGCCCGTTGTCCGCAGACGACCTGGTGTTACAGCTTGCGGTAAATGACAACCTTCTCGTAGGTCTGGAGGCGGAAGGCCTTGGTCACGTTGTAGAGGGTTTCGCGGGAACCGATCAGCAGGACGCCGCCGGGGGCGAGGATGTTGTAGATGTTCTCGGCGAGATGCTCCTTCTGCTCCTGCGAGAAGGCCGAGAAGACGTTGCGGCAGACGATGACGTCATACTGGCCGAGATCTTCCATTTCGGCTGTCGACGCGGCGTTCGCGTATTTGAACTCGACGAGGTTCTTCACGTCGTCCTTCACGCGGAGGTCGCCACGGTCGTCCTCGAAATAGACATCAATATATTTCCGGTCGACGTGCCGCATGATCTCGCGTTTGAAGATGCCGCGCTTGGCGGTGTTCAGGCAGATGTGCGAGACGTCGATACCGGTCACCGATATCTTGACGCGATCGGTATGGATATCCTCGAGGATATGCATGGCCAGCGAATATGTCTCGGGACCGTAGGAACACCCGATAGACAGGATTCGCAGATTTTTCTGGCCGGCTTTCGCCCGTTCCTCCACGAGTTCCGGGATGACGGTTTTGATCAGGACCTTGTTTTGATCGGGCTCGCCGAAGAAGCCGGTCCGCGGGTCCGTGACCGTGTCGTAGAGCGAGATGAACAGGTTCTGGTCGTCGTTGCCATACCGCAGGGCATGATAATATTCCATCCACGATGTGATGTAGAACTTACCCAGGTTCCGTTCCAGAGCCCGTTCGAGGGCCTTCTGATCCGACAGCCAGATGCCGCCCTTCTCGGCGACGATATCCCGCAGCAGGACGGCTTCCTCGACCGTCATGGCGTTTCCGTTGCCCTTCGCATCGGAGGCCTTAGTCATGCGGCGGATCTCGCGAGGAGTCGCGACTTCGTTCAGGATGCCCTCGAGCAGGGAGCACTTGTTCAGACTGAACGCCGCAAGGAAATACCGTTTGATCCAGGGATTCGCCAGGAACAGCGCCTTGAGCTTCGCTTCCAGGTCGGGCACCTGGGGATTCTCGAACGTGAGGAAGAACTTCACGGCGGCGATGTTGAGATCGCGATCGGGGTTGTCCAGCAGGCTCAGCGCCACGCTCACGGCCTTCCGGTCGCTGATGCGGGCCAGGGCCAGCAGGGCCTTCGCCCGAACACCGTTGTTGGCATCGGATTCGGCGGTCCGGATCAGCATGTCGACAGCTTTCTGGCTCTTGATCCTGCCGAGAGCCTTGACGATCTGGTACCGGACTTCCCAGCGGGTGTGATCGAGATACTGCCTGAACGTGTCGTCGAGCGACCGGTCTTCGAGCTCGGAAAGCGCGACCACGGCGAGCTTCGCCACGTTCGCGTTGGTGTCGCCGATCAGCGGGATGAAGAACTGTTTCAGCTCCTTGCTGCGGAAGGCGCGCAGCGCAGAAAGCGCGGCGATGCGGATCTGCCAGTCATCATGCTTGAGAAGTTCCTTCAGCGGGAAGATGGACTTGAGGTCCTTCATATTCTCGAGCGACTGGCAGGCATTGACGACGACGCGCCATTCCTTGTCGGCAAGCTTCTGGATGAGCGAGTCGACCGCCAGGGCAGAACTGCACTGCCAGATGGTCTTCGTGATCGTCTCCCGGGTGCGGGAGTTGTCGCTGTCGAGCATCTCGAGCAGTTTCCGCGTGATATCCGCATCCTTGCGGGCCGCGAGAACCGCCGCGGCCGCTTCCCGGACGTCGCCGTAGGGGTCGGTGCTGAGAAGGTTCATCAGCGGCTCGACGACCTCGGCCGAGCTCACGCCTTTCAGGGCGAATGCGGCCTCGCGGCGAACGTGGCCGTTGATGTCCTTGAAACACCCGATCAGGGCCGGAACCACGCCGTTGAAGGTCAGCATGCTGCGCAAGCTGAAGACAGCGTTGCGGCGGACGATCTCGTCGACATCGCCGAGGAGATCCTTCAGCACGTTGACCGACGCATCGGACGGAACTGCGCCGAGCGTGCGGGCAAGCGTCTGACGGACCGCATCATCGGAGTTTTTCGTGAACTGGGCCAGAACCGCCGGAACATCAGGGGTCGGAACGCGCTCCAGCAGCTCCATGATCCTGATGGCGACGGGCGCCGGAGCCTTCATAAGCGCTTCCAGTAAGGGCTTCACGGCATCCTTTCCGAGCGCCAGAAGGCCCCGGAACGCCGTGTCGGCGATCTCCGCCTCGGAATTCTCGAGAGCGACGAGCAGCACCTTGATACAGGCCGGATCCTTGATTGCGGCAGCAACACGCACCATATGCACGTATTCGGCCGCATCCCGGTTCTCGAGCAGGTTCAGAAGGAACGGCAGAAGCGCTTTCTTGTCGAGCTTCTCGAGCACCCCGGGATTCGCATCCTCGATCTGCGCAAGCGACTTGAGGATGAGGCGGCGGGTTCCCGCGTCCTCTTCCTTGAGGAGTTTTTTGAACAGGGGCTCGATGCAGGCAGGCTCTTCCATGGCGCCCATGGCGCCGATGCCGGAGAAATACTCGAGCACGTCTTCCGACTCGATCGAGCCGCTGACAACCGGGAAGGCATCTTTCACCGCAATGTTCCCGAGGGCATCGACGATCGAATACTTGAGGACATCCGTCTGGTGATAGGTGTTCACCAGGGTCTTGACCGCCTTCGGATCCTGGATCTTGCCAAGAGCCTCGACAGCCGTGGTTTTGACGTTGTCGTCGTCGTACTCGACATATTTGAGGACCGTTTCGGTCGCGGTGGGAGAGCCGATATTTCCGAACACGACGAGAATCTGGATGACCTCGTCGATGTCGCCGGCGCTCTCGATGGCCTTGACCAGGTGCGGCACGGCCATGGAACCATAGTTTTTCAGGATCGTCATGCCGGCGTTGCGCATGTTCAGGTCGGAGCCGCGGATCACGGGCAGAAGCGCCTGGATGACGGCCGGGTGTCTCATCGAGGAGAGCACCTCGAGAGTCGTGTTCTGAACGCCCTTGTTGGGATCGCCCAGGGCCTCGCACAGGGCCTCGACGACGTCCTTCTCGGCATGGGGCCGCAGATCGCGCACGGCGCGCCGGCGCACGGTGGCATCGGTATCATGAAGTTTTTCGAGAATTGCAGTGTAGGGGGTGGTCATTTACTTGTCCCCCTTTCCCGGAGTGCCAGCCTTCTTGTTCACCAGCCGATCGACTTCCTGAAGCATGAGATCGGGCTTGATCGGCTTCTGAAGGAACGAGTTGGCCCCGAGGGTGAGGCCCTTCATGACCATGTCCCTCTTGCCTTCCGTCGTGAGGATGATGATCGGAATGTGCTTGAACTTCTCGTTTTCCTTCACCTGCGTGATCAGCTCGAAGCCGTCCATTCCGGGCATGTTGAGATCGGTGATGATCAGGTCGACCTCGGCCTTCGACATGGCCTCGATGGCCTCGATCCCGTTGTTTGCCTCGAGCACCTTGTAGCCGGCTTTTTCCAGGGGGAAACAAGCCACCTTGCGGAGCATGAGGGAGTCTTCAGCCACCAAAATCGTTTTGGACATTCCAAGAGTCCTCCGGGTGAATTGCGGTCTTTACGCTTCCGACGATTATAGCGAGAGCCGCCGGAAAATTGCAACAAGACGTTTGTACGGCGGAAAAGGGCGGCGAAGCCTTCGTTCGCCGCCTTCAGCGGTTTCGATCAACCGCGCATGCTGTCCAGGAGGGCTCGCAGCTGCCTCTGGGTATCGCCCCTGACGCCCGTCGAAAGTCCGGCGTTCGCGGCGGCCCGGGCCTGCCCGAGCTGGCGCCGCTCGAAATGATAGAGGGCGAGATACAGGTGTGCCCGTGCCGACTGCGGGTTCTGCCGGACGGCTTCCCGGAGGGCGTTGGTGCCGAATCCGGCGGCGACGGCCGATGCCTGCTTTTCGCCGGCGGAGGCAAGGTTCGATGCGATTGCAAGGTAGCCACGGCCGATCTCGGCCAGGTCACGGGTTTCCATGTAACAGCGCAGGGCGGAAAAGTACGAGCCCCGTTTCAGATACCGCTCACCGATCAGGTTCACCGCTTCGGGCGTGGCGGCCGGGCTTCCCGGCAGGGCGAGCAGGCCGGCGAAATCGATCGCGGGGCCGCCGGGGCGGCTGGCAGCTTCACCGTCGGCGATAATGCGCTGGCAGATCGCGCGCATCGACGAATCCTTGATTCCCGGCAACGCCTTCTTCAGCCTCGCCAACCCGTTCCGGAGATCTCCCTGCGCATACTCGAGAAGAGCCGAAACGATCGTCACGCGCGGGTCGCCGGGTCGCAGCCGAATCGCTGTTTCCAAGCTCGCCTTTGCGGCCTCAGGCATGAACCGGGCGGTCAGGTAGAACCGTGCGAGGTTGAAATGCGCCTCGGCATCGCCGGGGAAACGCCGTGTCATGCCGACCAGCGTCCGCTCGGCCCCGGCAAAGTCACGGCACTCGAGCTGCGCTTCCGAGAGCAGGTTCGCGGCGAGCAGATCGTCGGGCAGCACCTGAACGACTTCCTTCAGAATGCGCGTGGCAACGGCGTAATGCTCGGCCCCCATCGCCACGCCCGCGACGATGCGGGCCACATCGACAGGCCCCGTCGCCGTGCGGGTCTTGTTGTAGACGTCGAGGAACGACAGATACGTTTGCTTCGACAACAGGGGCTTCACCTTGATCAACTGCCGGCCAAACCCGTCGATATCGGCTTTGTACAGAGTGACCAGGCTTTTGTGGATCTGCACCTCGAGAAACCGCTTCGTCTGGCGTAGCTCGATGGCAAGACCCTCGGCGCGGTCGAGATACTCGTCGGCCTTCTTCAGGTCGTCTTTTTCAATACAATAGGTGGCATACCCGAGAACGACGGGCAGAGAGCCGCTCGCCGCCTGCATGAAGTCGGAAACGCGCCACCCGTCCACCTCTTGTGCATCCGGCGGAAGTTCCATCGCCGGAACTCTCCTGACATCCCCCGCCGAACCCCTCGTTGCCGGAACCGGCGCCTCTTCGTCCGGCACAGCCGCCGCCGTCTGGACGGGAAGCGGCTTGAAGCCGGCCGGCACGAACTCGCGCTCAGGTGCGCCAGCCACCGAACGCTGCTGTGTTGTTTCTGCGGGAACGCTCTGCTGGAGAGGCTGGAAACCGACAGCGGGAGCACGGTGCCCGGCCCCGGCCGCAACGGTCACCGTGGGAAACGCCGCATCCGCATCAACCCCGCCGGCAGCCGTCGCACGAGGGCGTACTGCCGTTGGGATTGCAGCACGGGCCGAGGGCATGGTCGGAACCTTGCGAACGGCAGTTTCACACGTATCCAGAAGGGCAGTCGCTTCGGCATGCCCCGGCTGGACCTGAAGAATCCATTCGAGATGGCGGGTCGCTTCCGCCCCGCGGCCGGCGTCGATCAAGGCCCGCGAGAGCAGAACGCGCGCCGGAATGTTCTGGGGCGCCTGCGCCAGCAAGCGTTCGAAATGAGGCAGGCTTTCCGCCGCACGTCCAGACTCAACAAGGGCCTGGGCAAGCCGGAATCTCGGACGCATCTGGTCGCTCTCAATGTCGAGCGCCGCCTGGAAATGCCGGATGGCGACATCATAGCGCCGCGCTGCCATGGCCGATTCGCCGGCCTGGAACTGATCGAGATACGCTTCCCTGGCACCACGTCCGCCGGCCGCCGAAACGGATTGAAGAAGGAAATCCGACTGGGCCGACAGGATGCTGAATCCGCCCATGATAAGCAGTATGGACCAGAATCGCCTGGACATCGTATGCCTCCGTGAACCACGTATATTCTCTTCTTTTCCAGTATCGGCAACAGGTGCCAACACCCTGAGAATGTCCCCGGCAGGCCCAGGAATGATCGCTCTCCGCGAAGGACGATGTGCCCTGCTTCAGGTCCGGAATTTTTCCGGGACATTTTTCCCCTGTAAACTTTTCGGCTGGATCTGCCGATAATTTTTGTAGATAGGGCAAAAAATGCCCACATGACATGGATGTACAAGGGAGTTTCAGGTTATGGTCGACTCGATCAAGGGTCCCGGTGGAAAAACCATCATCATTACGCATTCCAAGCCGAAGGATGCCGCCGACAAGACGAAGGGCGAATCCTTCGACAAAACCCTCAAGTCCAGAAACGAGCCGGATAGCTTCACGCTTTCCAGGCCTTCCGGCCTTGCCGAAACCCCCGCGCCGGGGCTGCTGGACCAGGCAAAGCTCGCCCGGATGCAGCGACTCGAGGAACTCACCCGCCAGATCCGTGACGGCACCTACAAGATGGTCGCCCCGGAGGTTCTCGCCGATCGTCTCCTCGAAGTGATGACCGACAGAAAAACGCGGGAAAAATTCCTTCGCAAATTCCTCAACGACGAGGCCGAGTTGGCCCGTTCCAAGGGAAAACCCCTTTCCGAGCTGGACATGAAGAAACTCATCTTCATGGTGAAAAACAGCGCCGACGAAGAGTTCAGCGATCCCGAACTCGAGGAGCTGCTCAAAGAATTCAGCTGAGCCCCACAGCCCGCACCGCAAAAGAAAAACCGCCTCTCGGCACGAAGCCGGGGCGGTTTTTCGCTCTTTCCGACGGGTGTCAGGAACCTACCTGCCTCCCGTGAACGGGTTCTTCGGCCCGTTTGTCGATGACTGCACGGTGACGCCCGCATCCGACGCGGATGAGCCGTCCGAAACGTCCGACGGCGCGGCGGTGGTCGTCTTCGCCGCGTTTCGTGACGTCAGGAATTCGCGGACTCCGGGACAATCGCCGAGATACGAGAGAATTTCCTTGTCGCTGAGCTTCCCGAGCGTTGACTCGTTCAGGATGGCCGCCAAGGCTTTCGCGTCGCCAGGGTTCTTCTGTACGTAGTCCTTCAGCATCATCTTCGTCGACCGCCAGTAGATGTTCGTGTTCTTGAACGAGGCGAACACCTTGGCCCGTCCGCCGGGGAGTTCGGTCGCCATGCGGTAGAACAGGTTGGCTATGACGCCCTCGACGTTCATCAGGTCCTTTCCGGAGATCGAGGGATCGGTCACAGGCACGCTCTTGTACTCACCGTTTTTCTGCTCGATCCTGATATTCGCAATGGATCTCTGGATGCGCTCCCGCTCGAAGGAAAAGTCGAGCATCTCGTTGAACTCGGCCCATCCCTCGACGAACGCCGTGCGTGAGTGGGTAAGCTCGCTGCACGAGTGGCGGCCGTCCTTGCCGTAGGGCTTGATGAACTCCTTCACGGTGCGATCGCACGAATGCGAGAACTCGTGAACGAACGTCGCTTTCGCGTCGTCATCGCTGCCCCAGTAATTGAAGAAATTCGAACTCATCTGGATCATGCGGCCCGTCGAGTTCGGCCAGAAGTCGTTCTCGACCTGCGGAAACTTCTTGGGATCATCGAATCCCGTCGTGTCGGACAGCATGACGGCGATCTTCGACCGGTACGACACCGACATGCGATCCTTGACGGACGCGGATTGTGAGTGCCGATAGACGGCCAGAAGCGCTTTCTGCCCATCCGTCAGCTTCGAAACATCACCGTTCTTCGCGCCCATCAGCTCGAGCAGGTGCGCCTCGCTCTTCACTTTCGTGCGCTTCAGCTTGTAAGCGAGATTCTTGTCTTTCTCGGAATACCAGCGTTTTTCGCCTTCACCGGGGAAATAGGTCCGCGTGACTTTCTCGAACGTGCCTGCGATGGCATTGCCCACGCCCTTTACGAACGCCTTCGTTTTTTCCCACCAGCCCTCGGGCTTCGGCTCGTTGATCTGCTCGACGGCCTCGATACGCTGGTAGTAGAACTCGAACTCGCTCTCGGTCGCCCTCGCCGCCGACGGCGTCAGCAGACCGACAAGAATAACCATAGTTATTATAGCTAATGATATTTTTCTTCCGGCGATGGACATCTCTTTTCTCCCGTTCTCAGCGTTTCAAGCCCGGTTCCCGGAACTCACTGACCGACACCGAAGGGGTTCGATCCGCGCTTGATGACATTCACACCCTTGTCCTGGTCGGGGGAGGCATCGTCGTTCGATGTTGCGACCGGCGTCGTGACCGTTTTCCGCGCGGTCAGCCAGGCGTCGACGGCGGCCCCCTCGCCGACCAACTCCTTCAGCTCGGCATTGCTGAGCTTCCCGAGGGTGTTCGCATCGATCGCCGCCAGGACGGCGCCTGCCTGGTCGGGATTCTGCTTCACGAACTCGCGCGCCAGGTGTTTGAGCGAATGGAACGGCTGGTTCGAGGCGGCGAACGCCTTGAACATCTTTTCCTTCCCACCGGGCACGGCGGCGACGATGTCGTAGAGGATGAGCGCGTTCACGCCCTCAACGGCCAGGAGGTCTTTTCCGGTGAGAGAGGCAGCCTGATGCTCCGTGTAATTTCCCTTGCGGTCCTCGATCTGGACCGTTTTCAGGTTCCTACGATAGTAATCCGCCTCACCCGTGACAGTGATCTCGTTGAACATTGCCCAGCCTTCCATGAAAGCGACGCGGGCGCTCGTCCGTTCGTCCAGGTAATGGGTGCCGTCCGACCCGTACAGGAATCCGCCCTGCTTCACGAAGGTCTTCACGCCCTCGTCAAGCAGACCGGCGGGAATCGTGCGATCCAGCGTGTGGCAGAACTCGTGCATGAACAGGCCCTGCGCCTCGGTCTTCCAGTTGCTGCCGTTATAACACTGGGAATTGAGCTGGATCGATCCGAGCGACATCGGCCAGAAGTCCTTTCGCATGGCGGACTTCACATCGGCTTTTTTCTGGCCGTCCATCGCGGCTATGAGTTTTTCGCCTTCCGTCAGGTCGGTCAGCAGGACCTTCGCACTTTTCTTGTAGCCATAAGCCGCGCGCTCCTTCACGGCCTGGGATTTCGAATATCGATACGACTCGAGAAGCCCGAGCTGGCCAGTCGTCAACGTCGAAAGATCGCCGTTCTTCACCCCCATGAGCTCGAGCAGATGGGCTTCATCACGCACCGTGATGCGCTCGACCTTGTACGAAACTTTTCCGTCCTTGCAGGAACGCACCGGGCCGGAATAATCGCCCGGGAAGAAGCGCATCTTCGCCTGATCGACGACCATTTTGCCCTTGTCGAGTACGGTCTTCCCGAAGTCGATGGCTTTTTCCCACCACTTCCGGTCTTTCTTTTCTTCTTTGTACTCGATCGCCGTCACCTTCTGGTAGACGAACTCGAACTGCGTTTCGACCGCGGCCGCCCGGTTGCAGACGGCCAGCAAGAAAAGGACGGGGAGAAGACGAATCAGCCAGGATGAGTGTCGTGTGGTCATGGTGTCCTCCTCAGAGCGTTCGTTCGTTCGATGTCGAGGCGCGTCGCGTCGGTATACACCGCACGGGAAGCCTTGTTCCGCGTTGCAATGTCGATCAGCCGCTGACGCTCGCCGTCATCGGGGTAGTCTTTCGTGTCTGAAACCGCTTCGATCAATGCGTCGTAATCGGGCAGATAGACTGCCCGAAGGCGAATCCAGGAGCCGCTCGCATCAGCCGGACGTCCTGTTCCGGTAACTGTCAGCCTGAATCTGCCCGGCCGGGCGTCGTTCAGCCGATCGATCGTGGCGGATCCAGGCTCGAGGCGCACGTCGTCAGAGCTTTCGAAAAACAGCCTCACATCGGAAGGAACGCCGATTCGCGGCTCCACGACAGCATCGACCTGGTTCGTATCGACGCGCTTCAGTTCCAGCGCGATATTCACGGGAAAAGAGTAGTGCGTGATCGAGGCCGACACGACATCCGCAACGGCAAAACCCCCGCAGACCGTGAGCGCAGCCAGCATCAGAAACCGCTTCATGCAGGAATGGTCCTCCCTCTGGAGAGTGTTCCTCACAATTATACTCACAAAACCCGGCATGGTTTTCGGTGATTTCCGTACCATAACCGGGACTTCGAAGAAAAAGTTGACATGCCGAGAAATACATAGTATTATTGCTATATATGAATAATTCGATTTTTAAGATATCCAATGAGGCATTGCCCATGATCGCCGAGAACCTCAAGGCGCTCGGCCACCCCCAGCGACTGCGGTTGCTCGAGGCCCTTGCCGACGGGGAAAAGCCGGTCGGTAGGCTGGCCGAGCTGCTCGAACTGCCGCAGGCTATCGTATCGCAGCAGCTGCGGATCATGAAAAACAGCGGCGTGGTGAAGCAGAGACGCCATCATACGAACTCGCTGTATTCCCTTGCACATGATGGTTTGCTGCAGCTTTTGAACTGTCTTTCGAAATGCCAGGCCCACTGCGTTCCGGCCGGTCGCTCCGATGGGGCAGACAACCGCCGCCACGAAACTCACCCGAGGAGGAATGAACCATGAACAGACGACTTGTGATCATCGGCGGGGTTGCCGGAGGAGCATCGGCTGCCGCCCGGGCCCGTCGCCTCGACGAGCATGCAGAGATCATCGTTCTCGAACGCGGTCCGTACGTCAGCTTTGCCAACTGCGGGCTGCCCTACCACATCGGCCACATCATCAAAGACCGGGATGACCTCGTCCTCCAGACGCCCGAGTCACTCAAACAGCGCCTTGGTCTCGATGTTCGAACGCTTCACGAAGCCGTGCGGATCGACCCGAAAAAGAAGGAAGTCACCGTCCGCGATCTCCAGGCAAAGATCGAATACGCGCTTCCCTACGATAAGCTCATCCTTGCCCCGGGCGCCGAGGCATTCAAACCGCCGATTCCCGGCATCGATCTGCCGCGTGTGTTCACGCTCAAAACCATTCCCGACATGGATGCGATCATCGCCCATCTCGAAAAGAATCCTGTGCGGCACGCAACCGTTATCGGGGGCGGATTCATCGGTATCGAGGCAGCGGAAAACCTGCGCCACCGCGGCCTCGCCGTCACCCTCGTCGAGCGTGAGAAGCAGGTCATGCCGCCTCTCGACGGCGAAATGACGGCGCCGCTCCACCAGCACCTCCGGTTCCAGGGTGTCGACCTGCGCCTCGGAAGCCAGGTTGCGGGAATCGCCGACGCCGGCGGCAGGCTGGCGCTTCAATTCACCGAAGGCACCCCTGTCGAGACCGATATGATCATTCTCTCGATCGGTGTTCGCCCTGAAACGAAACTGGCGAAAGAAGCCGGTCTGACCCTCAACCAGCGCGGCGCCATCGCCGTCGACCGCCAGATGCGGACCTCCGACCCCGATATCTTCGCGGTAGGCGATGCCGTCGAGTCGTTCGACCGGATTACCGGCGATCCTTCGAACATTCCTCTCGCAGGTCCGGCGAATCGCCAGGGTCGTATTGCCGCCGATAACGCGCTTGGCAACAAGCCGGTCGAGTATCGCGGCACCCTTGGCACCTGGATCGTCAAGGTATTCGACATGACCGCCGCCCAGACCGGCCTCTCCGAGAAACAGCTCAAGCGCCTCGGGAAACCGTATCAGAAGGCATACACTCATCCGGCCAGCCATGCCGGTTACTACCCCGGCGCCGTTCCGATGTCGATCAAACTCCTGTTCGCACCGGAGGACGGCAAAGTTCTGGGGGCACAGATCATCGGCAGCGACGGCGTCGACAAGCGAATCGACGTGCTCGCGACGGCCATCGCGGCGAAGATGTCGGTGGATGATCTCGTGCACCTCGAACTGGCGTATGCACCGCCTTTCGGGTCGGCGAAAGATCCGGTCAACATGATCGGCATGGTCGCCGAGAACATGCGCTCATCGATCTACCGGCCGATCCAGGTGGACGAACTTCCCTCGCTCGATCCGCAGAAGCACATCCTGCTCGATGTGCGAACGACGGGGGAACACGAGGCAGGCCACATTCCGGGTTCGATCCTGATCCCGGTCGATTCGCTCCGTGAGCGTATCGGAGAGCTGCCGAAAGACAGGGAAATCATCGTCTACTGTCAGGTCGCCCTGCGCGGCTACTTCGCCCAGCGCATTCTGACCCAGAGAGGCTACAACGCCCGCAACCTGGTCGGCGGCTACAAGACGTGGGCGCTGTATCACGAGGAAGCTCTTCGTGCGTCGCCGGCCCCGAAGCCGATCGAGGAAACATTCTGCAGTGCCCCCGTCGCCACCCCCACGACCGGCGGTGAAACGTTCGAACTCGATGCCTGCGGCCTCCAGTGCCCCGGGCCCCTGATGAAAATGCGGGAGCGCGTCGAGCAGCTGAAAGCGGGCCAGTATCTCAAAGTGACGGCCACGGATCCGGGATTCCCGGTCGATGCCGAAGCCTGGTGCCGCCGTTCCGGCAACAAGCTCGTGCAGAAAGGCGGCGAGAAGGGCCGCTACACCGTCATCATCGAAAAGACCGCGGAAGCTCTTTCCCCGGCGATCGCCTGCGCAACCCCCTTCCTGGCGGGCATGCAGGGAAAGAAGCGACTGACGATGGTGGTCTTCAGCGGCGATCTCGACCGGGCGTATGCCACCTTCATCATCGCCAACGGCGCCGCTGCGATGGGGATGGAAGTGACCCTGTTCTTCACCTTCTGGGGCCTCAACATCCTGCGCCGCAAAGACGCGCCGGCCGTCGACAAGACCGTTCTCGAATCGATGTTCGGCATGATGATGCCGCGCGGCGCGGAGGCGCTCGGCCTGTCGAAGATGCATTTCGGCGGCGCCGGAACCCTCATGATGAAGCATGTGATGGAGCAGAAGAAGGTCGCGCCCCTGCCCGAGCTGATCGCTTCCGCGAAGGCAGCCGGCGTCAAGATGGTCGCCTGCACGATGAGCATGGATGTCATGGGCCTGAAGAAGGCCGAATTGGTCGACGGCATCACGGAAGGCGGCGTGGCCGCCTACCTCGATTCGGCGGCCGACTCGACCATCAACTTGTTCGTCTGACGTGTGAGAACCGAAAAAGGCGGGGCACGTTGCGTGCCCCGTCTTTTATTATCTGCCGATCGGGAAGAGGGTGATCGCGCGTTCATCCGGCGCGAGGCCGAGCAGGTGATGCAGGCGCTCATCGTCAAACGCGCCGACAATGCCGCATTTCAGACCAAGCGCCGCCGCCATCAGCATGATATTTTGGCCGGCGTGACCGGCTTCGATCAGCGTATACCGTTCGCCCCGGCTTCCATATTTTCGGGAAACCCGGTCGACGACCCCGCAGACCGCGATGACGGCCGCACACTCCGCCATCCAGGACTGGCCGTATGCCGCTTCGGCGACGGGTCCGCGAAGATCGCCTGCCACGCCGGGTGAAAGCCGGTTTTCACCCGGATGATATCGATACAGGCCCGGAGTGAGGGAACCGATGTTCCCCGACATGACGACGAGTTCGAGCGGATACAGCGCCCCGGCCGAAGGGGCTGTCCGGAAGCCGTCCGGTGAGGTGATTCCCTGAGCGGCCCAGAGGAGGCCGTTCATCTCTTCGAAGGTGATCCGGCATCCAGGCGTGAAGTCCCTTTTTGTCCTTCGTTGTTTGAGGAGATCCGTCAACCCGACAGCCGCAGAGCCCACCGCCGGGGATATCGAAAGCGAGATAAAACCGCCTCGGAAGGTCTGCCAAGGGGCAGAACTCGGGGTTCTGATGGTCGTCATCCAGAGGCCGGCCATCACAAGCACCCCGGCAAGTCCGGCAGCAAAAGCAAGCCGCTTCTTCAACGGCATGTCTTGCGCCCCCGGTGGGGAGATTTGAAGGTCTCCATCTGATGTGCTTTTCATTCGTTCGATCCCATCCCTGTCGAAACTTCCAGAGGGGGTAACGCCCTTTCAGGGCTCTGCCCCCTGATGCAACCGTCTTCGATCGCCCATTTCAGGCGATTGTCGCGGACAACACAGGGGTGACCACCGGTTCGGAACAAGGCAATGTTGCACTCATGCCCGTTTGAAGCCCCTTTCAGGGTCTCGCCCTGCTCTTTTCGGCCTGACAAGCGTTTGTCAAGAGGGCACAGAAAATATCTTTTCCACCCCATCGTCCCGCATGAACAGCTTATCCCCATGGTTATCCACATTTTCCACCACGAGGGGCTGTACCTTCGCCTTTCGCCCCCACATGCACCAAACAAGCTTCATTCAAGGTGTTTACCGGTTGTTTTCATGCCGTTTTTCCGGCATATTCGTTCAGCGCAAAGGTGCACTCGGGTCGGACAAAACCGATCACTATTCTGATAATCCAACTCCGGTATTCCCGGTTTTTCCGGGAATACGCTCCCCCAAGGGCATCATTCCAGGATTTTCCGAAAAGGCCAAGAAACCGGTTTTCCCCACATTCGGCCATCGAGGAGGGTCAGTTGGCGTCGCCTTCCCCTGATTCGTTCTTTCCGGGGCCTCGTTCGACGCTCACGACATCACCACCGAAGGTTGCCAAGGCATCGGCAACGGCAGGCTTCGCCAGCACCCTGTCTCGGGCTTCCTGGTCGACCCGGGCGATCTTCTGGGCGAGATTCGCCCCGGCTGGCTTCGGCAGCGCTTCCCGCTCTTCGGGTTTCGGCCGTGCGAGCGCCTCTTGGGGATTTTTCACAACAAGCCGCGTTCCGGGACCATATACGGCGGCGAGCAGCGGGTCGAGCTGGGCCTGGACTTTTGGATCTCGAAGCCGTTCGATATGGAAGCCCGAGTTCGAAATGACCGTGACGACGCCATTTTTGAAGGATTCGAAAGTGGCCTGCTGGAGAAAGGAGCCATTCACTTTCGAGGTTTTCATGAATCGCGCCTGCAGAATCGAAAACTGGTCGGCGGGAGAGCCGCCCGATTCGACGGGCAGCATCGAATCGTGTTCATCGTCCGTCGTCTCGATACGGCCCTGAGGGCTGCCCGCCGTTCTGCGCACGGTTTGTAATGGAATCGGCTGATTGTCCGTTTTTCCGACACCACCAGGAATCGCACGAAGCCCTGTCGGTACGGGGCCGGCCCCCCCTCGGGTCGCAGGCCCGGCAATCGGGCCGACGCCGGGAGGCAGGCTGCCGCCCATGATGCGGCTTTCGACGGCCGCCACCCTGCGCTCCAGGCCTTCGATGCCGGCTGATACTTCACCCATGCACAGGCGCACCAGTTCGATCTCCAGAAGAAGTCGCGGATACGCCGAGTTGCGAAGGCCCCACACGACCCGCTCGAGCCGGGCGGCCATGGCCATCAGCAGTTCGGCGCCGACGCCGGCAACCTGGGCCGAGATGTCCTGCGCCTGCTCCGCGGGAATTTCGAGGACCGGGCCGGCCTTCGGATCGACCTTCAGAACCAGGCATCGGCGCAGATATTCGAGCAGATCGCGACCAACCGTCAGTGTCTCGTGGCCCCTGAAGAACAACTCATGGAGCTTGCCAAGTAGTTTTCCCGGATCCTTCGAGAAGATGCACTGGGCCAGCTGATTCAGAACGGGATGGCCGAGGCGCCGGGTCATTTCGAGAACCATGTCGAGGGTGACGATACCGCCCGACATCGAGCCCGTGATCTGGTCGAGCAGGCTCAGCGCATCGCGAAACCCGCCGGCGGCGCATTCCGCGATGAGAAACAGCGCCTCCTGCCCGATTTCCGGAAAATGCTGCGGATCGACTTCGCGCTCGCGGGCCGCAACCTCGGTAAGCCGCTCCACGATCACTTTGCGTGAAATCGCATGGAAATCGAAGCACTGGCAGCGCGAAAGGATCGTAGCCGGCACTTTCTGCGGATCGGTCGTCGCCAGGACGAACACAACGCGGGGCGGCGGCTCCTCGAGGGTCTTGAGAAAGGCGTTGAAGGCGGCGCCCGAAAGCATGTGAACTTCGTCGATGATGTAGATCTTGTACTGGCCCTCGACGGGAAGATATTTGACCTTCTCGCGCATTTGGCGGATGTCGTCGACGCCGTTGTTGCTGGCGGCGTCGATCTCGACGATGTCCATGAAC
>JAGOCE010000018.1 GCA_017998915.1 Candidatus Ozemibacteraceae bacterium | reverse complement strand
GGTCGCTCCGATGGCAGGCAGTCCGGCCTGTTGTTTCCGCCGTTTGTCGATGGCCGCCGCGACGATCAAGAGCGGGAGCAGGAAAAGATACCAATATTTCTTCATGAACAACCACCAATACAAGCTGGCGGCACCGGGACGGGCTTTCTTCGCGTTCTTCGCCAGGGCGAGATGTTTGAGGGCCTTGCCGAGATCCGGCTTTTTCAGGCTGCTCCAGTACAAGCCCATGGCATAGTTCGCATCGACGTCGTTGTCGTCACGTTCCAGGATGATGCCTGCCGCCGAGCGCATCAGCCGGTAATCGGGCTGGGGATCGTTCAGATACTGTTCGAGTCGCAGGGCGGCCGCCTCAGGCATCTCCCCGATGAGGTCCTGGTTTTCGTCGAGCAGGGCCAGCATCTTCTTGAACGAGCCCACCTCGTGATACTCCCGGGCCTTCTGGATCACGGCTTCGGCTGACGCTGTGTCGGCCGGTTGGCCGGTATCGGCCGTCGGTTGCGACACGTCATCGGTAACGGCTTGCTGCTCGCCCGGGACGTCGGATGCCGAAGCGGTCTCGGCGGGTTGGGAGGCTGCGGCTTCTGCCGTGGCGGCGGACGGGGAGTCCGTTGCAAGCGTGGCGACAGGGGATGCCGGAGCCGGGATGGCTTCGGTGGATGCCGTGACACCAGGTGAAACGATGGCTGGGATGAGGGAAGCGACCGGAGGAGGAGGAGACGTTGGCGTGGCCTCCGTCGATATTGATGCGGGAGTGAAAGCGGGAACAGGCATGGAAACCTGGAGGCTTGTCTGGCTCGCCACCGCTGGAACCGTCGCCTGACCGGCTTGCATACTGCCTGTAGCCGGTTCCCGGCCGGCCGGGGACGTTCGAGATCCTTCCTGGCTCCTGGATGGGGCTTTCGGCCCTGTCAGCGCTGTTGTCGCAGAGGCGGCCCGCTGCGGGGTGGCGGATATCTTCGACGTCGGTGACGCGGCGGGCGCCGCCGTTCCAACAGCCCGGACGGCGGCTGATGCGGTCTCCGGTCGTTGGGTGTCGGAGGCTACCTGTCGGAGCAGCTTTTCGAGGGATGGTGGAACGGATGCCGGGGGGCCCGGGTCGTGCGGTTCGGGTGCAGTCGGAGATACGGGCGGCTTTGTCCCGTCGATGTCGAATCCGGTGACCGGCGTCTGGCCGGGATACCGGACGTCGGGTGGCGGGATCAGATCAAAGATGCTTCCGGTGTTCCGTTCCGCGTGCGTCGGGGCGGCCAGGGACGCGCCGGACTGGGCGGCGAGGAAGAAAAGAGCGCAGAAGATCCCCGGCAGGGAGAACGTGCGGGGCACACTTCGGGACATCAACGTGCGGATGCGGCTTTCTCGCGCGCGGCGACGGCGAGCGCATCGCACCGCTCGTTTTCCGCGTGGCCGGCATGGCCGCGTATCCAGTGCCAGGACACCTGGTGTTTCTTCGACAGCTCGACGAGGCGTTCCCAGAGTTCGCGGTTCTTGACGGGTTCCTTCGAACTCGTGCGCCAGCCGTTCCTCTGCCACTTCTCCAGCCAGCCGTCACCGAACGCCTTCGCCAGATACTGGCTGTCCGTCGTGACGCGGACGCGGCACGGTTCTTTCAGCGCATCGAGGCCGGCGATACACGCCATCAGTTCCATGCGGTTATTCGTCGTGTGAGGCTCGCTTCCGGACAGCTCCCGCTCGGACGTCTCGAAACGGAGAAGCGCCCCCCAGCCGCCGGGACCGGGATTCCCGCTGCATGCGCCGTCGCAGAACAGTTCAACCGCTTTCAAAACCTGATCATTCTTCATCCGAACCCCCGCGTGTATCGACCGTGCCGACGATGTATCCCACAGAAACGTCCGAGGCGGGGACCGCCGTCAGGATTATATCTGGTAATACAATATCTACACGTGTGCCGTGATTGACCCTGCTGGAAATGGATATCTGACCCTTCATGGCTGACACGAGCTGCTTCACGATGGGAAGGCCGATGCCTGCCCCGCCGTATTTCCGGGTGATGCCCGAACTGACCTGGTAGAACGGCTCGAAGACGTTGCCGATGTTTTCCGCGGGAATGCCGATCCCGGTGTCGACGATGGAGATGCCCAGGGCCCGGTCGTCCGGAGTGATGCTCAGCGTGACGGTCCCCTCGCGGGTGAATTTGAAGGCGTTGAGGAGAACGTTCACGATGATTTGCCGCAAATGCTGCTGGTCCGTATAAAGGCTGACCGGGGCGTCCGGGGTTTCGACCGCGAACTGGAGCTTCTTTTCCCGCGCCTGTGTCTCGGCGAGCGGGATGACGAAGTCGAGCAGTTCCTGCAGCATGAAATGCTTGTGGTCGGGCGAAGAGATGCCGTTCTCGAGCTTCGAGAACTGGAGGATGCCGTCGATCATGTTCTGCAGGTGTGCGGCACTCTTCTGGATTCGGGTGCCGAGTTCGCGCACCTCGGGGCCCGTGAACTTGCTCATGGGACCGGCCGAATCGCCGAGCATCTGGCCGTAGGCCAGGATGGCGGAAAGCGGTGTGCGAAGTTCGTGCGTGATGAGGGAAAGAAAATGCGATTTCGAGATGATGGCTGTCTCGGCCGCTTCTTTGGCTGCTTTCAGCGCCTCTTCGGCCTGCGAACTTCGCCGGATTTCCCGCTCGAGTTCGAGGATGTGCTCCTTCCGCAGCTGGCTTTCCGTTTCCAGACGAACGAACGCTTCGTGGGCCTCCCGGATCTTCTTCGCCATGGTTTCATACACCCGCAGTCCGAGGACCGGGCCGAAGATGTCCACGAGCGGCTTTTCGGCTGCCGTCGGCTCGATCTCGGGGGAGAAGACCGAGACGACCGTCATTCCCATCCGCTGGACGCCGAGACCGACGATGAAATACCCCAGGGAAAGGAGAACATGAACCGGGTGCGATGCGACTTCGAGAGAGAAATGGCCGGCGAAGAGGGGCCCGTAGATCGCACAGCCCAAACTCAGCAGAATCGTTCCGAAACAGATCTGACGCGCCGCGGTTTTGAGGGTGCCTTGGGCGTCTCGCCAGATTTTGAGGGTGACGGCCGTCATATACCCGATGACGAAGGAATACAGCAGACCGAAGATGACTTCCTTCTTGAGCGAGATCGTGGGACTGCTCGATATGATACTTGGTGCGATATAGAATGCGATGCCCGAATACAGGATGATGATGCCGATGAACGTCATCGCCGAACCGATCCCGGGCGAGACCCGGCACACCCGCGCCAGCTGGAACACCCCGGCGATGCCGAAAACGAGCGCCGAGACGAAGAACAGGTTGGGAACGATCGACGTTTTGATCATTCCCAGCCCTGTGATCCAGATGGCCAGATCCGAGGCGTTTGCGCAGGCGGCGCAGCCGAGGGCGATCAGAACGTTCGTCAGGGAATCGCGCAGCATGCTTCGGGGCGGGATCTGGAGCAGCCCCTGCCACGCGACGTAAACGGCGGCGATGTTGAAACCGGTGAAAATGCTGAAGATGATCCGGGCGTGCTCGGTCGTGCCGACCGGGAAACCGAGCACCCGGCAGGCAAAATACCCGAGACCGAACGTTGCGAGCAGAAAGACGCTTTGCAGAGCCTCGTAGCCGAAGGATGGAGGAGGATACGCCGACGGAATGCCTGTCGGAAGGGTTTCCCCGGAATGCGCGGCGCCGGACAGCAGGTGCCATTCGCTGTCCTTGTCGTGCGTCGTGTCCTTGCGCTCGCTCAAATCCCGTCCTCCGGAACAGTATGCGGGAGAATCAATCGAATGTCCATATATCGTTTAGAATATCATAAAGCTCCTCGCCTGCGACGAGGAACACACGGCCTCCCGTCGCGGCGATTCCCGACTGCTGCCGCGGCGAGAATCTCCCGGCTTCGAGCGGATCGTGCGCAAGCAGCCTGTTCCAGGAAATCCCGTCCCTGCTCGTCCAGACGTCGTTCAGGCACTCGTCGAAGCCGGTGGGGGAAACCCCGAAACCGCCGATCAGCCACGCCTTGCCGTCGATGACCGCGTGGGCCGCGCCCTGCCGTGCCGAGAACGGGGCCGAGACGGTCGACAGCGTCCAGAGCGAGCCGTTCGTCGAATACCAGATGTCACCGAGCGGCCCGGCCGCCCCGGCCGCATCGGTGCCATACCCGCCCCAGAGGAACATCTTGCCGCCGATCACGCCCGCCGCGGCGAGCCTGCGCGGGAAAAACGCCGATGTGAGGACCGTCTCGGTCCATGACACGCCGTTGCTCGACGTCCAGACGTCGTTCAACAGCGTCTCCAGCCCGTTCTCGTCGTAAGTCTGGCCGGCAACCATCCAGAGCTTGTTGTCGAAGACGAACAGGGCGTGGTCGCCGCGGGCCCAGTATTCTGCCGATGCCGATTCGAGTCGCCAGGTGACGCCGTCGGCGCTGGACCATACGTCGTCGGTCACGTCGATCCCGGTGCCGGTGTCGATGTAACCGCCTGTCAGCCAGATACGCCCGTTGAACACGGCACAGGCATGGTTCGTTCTGCCGCTGAACTGGGTGGTGCTCGAAGCACCCGTGTGAGCGAGTTCGAGCCTCCACGAAACCCCGTCGCCCGAACTCCAGATGTCGTTGAAGAACGTCGCGCCGTCCGTCCCGCCGATGACCCACAGCCGGTTGTCGAACGACACCGTCGCATGGCCGCGCCTCGGGGAAAATCGGTCCGTCGCGGTGAAGTCGCTCGCGAGAAGCTGCTGCCAGACCGTGCCCGTGAGCGTCACCGTATCGAACCGCCAGGAAATCGGCGCGGCCAGGGTGTTCCCGTTGGTGTCGCGCGCCGAGGTGGTAACCGTCACGACGCACGTCGCCGAGGCCGGCAGCGCCGCGGACGGCGTGAAGGTCATCGTCGAATCCGCCCAGGAAATCGTGCCTGACACGGCGGCTCCCTGCGCGGTCATCCCGAATGCCGATGCGACGGATGCCTGGTTCATCGGCTTCGAGAACGTCAGGCGGATGGCGGTGCCGGTTGCCACGTTCGTGGCGCCGGGCGCCGGATACTCGCTGCCCGAAACCAGTTGTGGTCGGCTCTCGACGGTGAAATAGGCCGAGAACGGCGAGTTGAGCTGCTGTCCTGTTGCCGATTGCGCGGTCTCCGCAAGTTGAACGGAATACGTCGTTCCAAACGACAGATCGATCGGCCACGCCAGGCTGACGACGGTGTCTCCCGAACTCCAGGTGACGGTGGGTGTTCCCGATGGGGTCGGCGTCGTCGAGAGGCCGGCGATCGTCGAAGCCTTGTCCATCGCCATGTCGAATGTCAGCGTCAGGCTTGCCGTGCGCCGAACATCGGTTGCCCCGACGGATGGCGATATCGCCAGCACTTTCGGCCCGGCAACGGCTTCGGACGTGAACTCGAAGGTGAGACCTCCGGTAATGGACGTGCCGAAACTGTTGCGTGCTCCGCTGCCCACCGTGACACGGTAGGAGGTGACGCCGGCAAAGCCGCCCGTGTAGGAGATCGTAAGACGACGCTGATCCGCGCTCCAGAGGCTCGTTTTCTGCCCGAGACCTTCGGGAACGACGTTGACGGCAACCGTCCCGGTCGACATCGGCGCCGAAAATTCGAGAACGATGCTCTGGTTCGCCGGCACGTCGACTGCTCCGTCTGCGGGAATGGTCGATGAAAGGGTGGGGGCCGTGTCCGGCGCGGTCGTGAACGTCGCGACCCAGTCGGCGGCCATGGGCACGCCGTTCAGCCTGGCTGCGCTGCTGGCAAGTCGGACCGTGTATTCGATGCCCATTCCGAGAGGGGATGAAGGGGTGAATATGAAACGGTTCGATTCCCATCGGGAACTGCCCGCAACGGTGCTGCCGCCCGTTTTGAGACTGAAGGCCGTCGCGACGCTGTCCTGATTCATTGCCGTCGAGAAACTCAGGCTGACGACGGTCGAAGATGCGACGAACACGGCGTTCGCGCGGGGAGTTTCCTGACCGTCGAGAACCGTCGGCGGCGTCGTATCCGTGAATGAGGTGTCGAGAGTCCGGAAAACACTCGAGATCGGTTGTACGAGGCGATTGCCCGCGGTATCGCGTGCGTCCGTGCCGATACCGAGCGTGTAGTTCGTGAGGCCGCTCAACGGTTGCGACCAGGAAACCTCGAAGCGCCGTCCACCGTCGGAAATGCGCGAGCGCATGGTGCCTGCCGCGGCGGGCGTCAGCGAGACGGTGCCGAGCACGCTTGCCGTGTCCATCGCCTCGCTGAACAGGACCGTCAGGGAGGCGGTTGTCGAAACGTCGATTGCTCCGTTGGCCGGGGTGATCGAAACGACGGACGGAGCCTCGTCGTCGATCGTCGTGAACGTCACCGTGGTCGTCGCGACGAGACCGACCCCCGTCGTGTTCACCACGCTCGTGCCGATCGTCACCGTGACGGTCGCGGCGTTTGCCCATGCCGGTGACGGGGTGAGCGTAGCGATGGTCGAGTCGGCGCTCCAGCTGATCGAAACCCCGCCTGCCGGAGCTGGATCGAACGTGAGCGCGTTGGCGAGACTCGTGGGTTGGATCGGCTGTGAAAACGCCAGGGTCAGCGGTTGCGATCGGGGGACCGCTGCCGAACCGGACGGCGGCATCGAGCCTGCGACTGCCGGGGCCTGAACGGAGCCGCTCTGGAACGTCAGGATGAACGGCGCGGAAAGCCCGTTCCCGGACTGGTCGGTGGCGCCCGTATCCACCGTCAGGAGAATCTGACTCCCGACTGGCCACAGCAGGGAAGGGGTGATCGTCAGGTGGGTTCCGGCCGTGTTCCATGCGTAGGTGAGCCCGTCCGTTGGTGGGGAAATTCTGATGGCGGTCACCACGGCTGTCGTATGCATCGGTTCCGAAAAAACCAGCTGGATCGGGACGTTTCGGAAAATGTCGGTGCTTCCGTCCGCCGGTAACACGCTGACAACTGCCGGAGGCGCGGTGTCGCGGGTGAAGAAGCGGAACCGCGTCGTCCCGGAAAGCGGGAGATTGGATTTGTCGCGCGCTGCCGAAGAGAAGCTGGCGATCACTTCCCGGCCTTCGGGGAACGATGATGGCCAGGTGATCGACAGCTCGGTGTCGCCCGATGCCCACCCGAACGTCGGCGTCCCGTTCGGGGCGGGGGTGACCGAGAAGGCGCCCGCCGTCAGCGTGCGATTCATCGTCCTGCTGAACTGGAACTTCAGTGCGTTCGGGGCCGTTGCAAGGATTTCTTCAGGCTCGGGATCGATCATGACGACGGTCGGGCCTGACACGGCGGAGGTGCGGAAGGTGAATCTGACGGGCTGGCCGAGCAGCAGACCATCGGTGTCGGCCGCGGATGACCCGATCTCGATTTCGTGATCTGTTTCGCTCTGCCACTGCGTCGCCGGAAGTATTCCGACGGCGGTGCGATCGGCCGACCAGTCGAAACTGAGCTGGCCGACGGCGGGCCGGATGGTGGTGATCGCCGCTTCGACGGTCGAGGGGAGCATTGGCTTCGAGAACCGCAGAACGAGGCGCGTGTTTATCGGAACCAGGACCGACCCGCTGGCGGGAGCGATCGAAACCAGCGACGGCGGGTCCTCGTCGGCGGCATCACGGGTGGTGAACGACCATTCATACGACGTGGCCATTCCGGTGCCTGCGAGACTTTTCGCCGATGACGCGAGGCTCACCGTCACGGTCGTATCGGCCGGCCAGGGTGAGGGAAAGGACAGCCGGAGATGCTGATTGTCGGTCCAGGTGGCTTCAGCCGTGCCGGCCGCGGGGGAGATCGTCGTTGCTTCGACGACGCTGGAGCGGTCCATCTCGAGATCGAACGTCATCTCGATGGGCGTTTGGCCGGGAACATCCGTGGCGCCGTCTGTCGGAATGAACGCGACGAGCTGCGGGGTTCCACCCATATCGCCCGATGAGGGAGCTTCCGCCTCGATCAGCGAGACGGGATACTCGCGCTGGAAGGAGAATCCGTCGGATCGTTTGATCACCCACCTCAGGAGAAGCCGGTCGGCGAGATTGGCCGGATAGAGCCCGGTGACGGGAAAGCGAAGGATATACATCAGGGAACCGCCCTGGGTGACGTGGGAAATATATGGAGAATTATTCATGGCGAGGACGGCGCGGCCGAGGCTGTCGGTCGGAAACGCCCTCGATTCGGATGTGCCCGCGATCGCCCCCGGGGGAAGAGCGCCGTTGACGCCGACGATGGTCAGCTCGTTCGAGACGATGCTGCCTGGGTCGATGCCCGTTACCGTGTGTGTCAGCTTGAGATCGGTCGCGAAGGCGCGGCCGTGGCTGGCGATGGCCGTTGCCGGCTCCATCGCGATCGTGAGCGCGGGGAACGTGCGGCTCGTGTCGACGGGCCGAACGACCATCCAGCGCGAAAACATCGTCGTTTCGACGACGGCGAGGCCGTGATCGATATCGAGCGCCGGAACGAGAAGCGACCAGCCAGCCGTATCGTGCTCGCATGCCACCAGGATCGACTCGGGATGGGCGCGCGCCTGGGCGTCGGGCTGGAACGGCAGCTCGAGCCGCGCAGGCCGTGACAGGATCGTCGTGGAAGGCGAAATCGTCACATCGTAGGCACTGGAGAGTTTTACGAACCCGTTCGGCGGAAGCACCCGGCTTCCCGTCGTCTGCGTCGTCCCGATGGGGATCGGCGGCTCATATACCATCGAGACGTTCAGGGACGTCCCGTCGGCCGCTGCGCCGGCGGGAATCACCAGCCTGAAGTTGTCCGAACGGATATCCAGGGCGCCGCCTCCGGCGATCGTGTATTGGCCGATCTGACCTGGGAAGCCGTCGTTGCGGTTCTCGGACCAGTACGGCTGGATGATCCTGCAGCCGATCGTTCCGGAGGCGAGAATGAGCGCGACGAGGGCGAAAACGGTGCATATCATGGCCGGCCGCGACCGGTTCCCGAATATCTGGTGCGTCATCGTACTGTGTCGTCCTTCATACAATATGTTACGAAATAATATCTATTCTTTTGCGGAGGCGATCTTCAACACATCGGCGGCGATCATGCCATTCGGAAGGGTGCGATAGGGGAGCATCTCGATGACGACCTGCTCGCCGTCCAGAAGCATTGGAAGCGAGGCCGGAGCCGCACAGCGATACTGCCTCGAGTCGCTCGTGAACGTGAACGTCTTTTTGTCGATCGTTTTCAAGACTCGCCCGGTCAGCCTGCAGGGCCTGCCCATGCGGAACTCGGAGGGGATGCCGGTCAGTCTGTCGACCTTCTCCTCCTCCCGCCGCTCGTCCTGGCTGCGGCCGGATTTCGAGGATGCCTTTCGGGTAGCCTCCGGAACCGGCGGCTCAGTCGAACGAGGCAGGAGGATCGGGAGGAGGGCGAGGAGGATCACCGCGACCGCCGCTGCAAGAGAAACGGGCACGCGCTTCGCGAGACCGGCCAGGCCGCCGTCCTTCGCTTGGGAGGTGGACTGCTGGGCGCGGAGTTCGGCCTGGCGGTTCCGGATCGCTTGACGCACTTCACTCACGGCATACGGTTTCGGTATCTCGCGCTGCATCGGCTGGTCGATCGCCGGTTGCGGCTTCTCCGATGGCCCCGCCTCCTGCGAGACGGCTTCCCGTTTCGGGGCCGGCCGCACGTCTGGGGTGGCCGGCTGCTGCATGTCGACGCCGAGGCGCAGGAGGGTGTCGAACATGTCCATGCGAGCCTGGGCGATCAGCATCGTCACGCCCGGGCTCGAGCTTGCCTGGATCTTGTCGAGGCGCTCGAGAAGTTCTTTGGAGGGGTTTGTCAGCAGGACGACGATCAGCCGTCGGGCGATGGCCGGGTGGTCTTCGGCCTCGAGCGCCCGGAGCAGGAGGTTCCCGATTTTGTCGAAGGGGACCAGGATCAGGCAGCTCACTGCCTGGGCCCGAATGGTTTTGTCGGGCGAGCGGAGCATCTTCTCGATACTCTCGACGGCTTTCCGTTCATCCCATTTCAGCGCGAACCGGACGGCTTTGCCGCGGATCTTCGGATCGGGCAGAGCCAGGAGATCGGGCAGCCTGGGAACCAGGCGCTCGGGTGAGCGGGACTCGAGCAGGATGAACGCCGCGAGCTGAACTTCCGGTTCATCCTGCTGAAGGGCGGATTCCGCAAGAGGGAGATCCTCGGCGTCTTTGCTCAGCTTCGTCAGGTTCCGGAGGGCGAGGGCCCGGACGGAGGGCGAACCGAACCTGGCCTCGTCGCGAACCCATGGGGCATGTTTGTCCCAGGTTGCCGCATGCAGACGGCTGAGGAACTCCAGTTTCTCGCGCTCGGGCAGGGTGGATGGGGTTGCCTCCTGCTTGGTGGGCTGCTGGGTGACGGCATGGGGGAGAAAATCGGCAAGTCTGCGGTAAACGTCCTCTGTTGCCGGATTCAGGGAAAGCCTCTCGACGAACGCGGCGACGTCGGGCGTCTGGATGTTCTTTGCCAGCCAGTCCTCGATCGATTCACGGCGCGCGGCCGAAGCGACCGCGATCTGGATTTCGAGATCGGCAAGGAATTTCCTGAGACGTTCGCGTCTCCACAGTTTCAGGATTGCCTCGTGCGGCGCATCGGGGCCGGCGATCAGTCCCGCCGCCGCCGCCGAGATGGCGATCTCCTTGAATATCGCGCTGAGACGCGCCGCTTGAGGTTTTGGCACGGTGTCGATGAGATCGAGAACCCGGAGAGCCGTATCGACCTCCGGGTTGCTGGCGAGCAGGGTTTCGCAGCCATGCAGAACTTCGGGATCCTGTTCTTCCGCAAGGATCGAGAGCACATACTCGCGAATCCGCGGGAAGGGAAAGGCGAACGCCGCCGAGAGGCCTGCGATCCGCTCTTCGCTCTTCCGCGAAGCGAGAAGCTCCGACAGATGCGCCTCGGCTTCCTGCTCGTCGACCTTGCGGAGGGCGGCGATCGCCCGGATGCGGACGATCGGGTGATTCGACGCGAGAAGCATCGGAAAATGGGCCATCAGCGCGTGTGGCGCCAGCGCCTCGATCGCCTCGATCACCGGGATGATCAGTCCACTCTGGCCGTCTCCGAGCCAGTGCGTGAGATACGAGGCGTCGTCTTCACGGCCATATCTCCCGAGAAACGCGGCGGCCGGAGGTTGCAGCTCCTCGGGAATCGCCGCTGGATCGGACCGGATGCGCGACAGCAACGGCTCGATTTCGGCGCGCTGGGGCGACAGGAGCCGCGAGCGCGTGATATCGGGGCCGAGCCCGGCTGACAGCGCCTCGGCCCCGTCGGCAACGGCGTCTCCGCGTCTCGATCTGATACGGCTTACAGCCTGCGCCGCGAAAAAAGACAGCTCGCGGTCGCTTCCGTCGGCGAACTGCTCCAGTGCTTTCAACGCCTCGTTCGACACGGCGGTTTTCGCGAGCTGAACGACGGCGTTGATACGAAGCGTGCGCTTCTCCGAGACGAGTTGCTCGAGAAGCTGTCGCTCCTGCGACATGTCAGCCATGACCGAGAGCCGAACGGGCCTCCTGTTCGGTGCCGAAGGCAGAAACCATATCCATCAGACCGACAAGGCTGAAAGCCTCACGGAGCAGGGGGGAAATCCGGCAGAAGGCAAGCTTCACCTGGAACTGCTCGGCAAACCGGTCGCAGTGGTCGAGCAGGCATGCGATTCCCTGGCTATTCGCAAGGGTGCACTCTCCGAAATCAAACAGGACGGTCGTGACGCCGTCGAGATCGATCGACCGGATGACGTCGTTCATGGCAGTGCCGCCCTGGTCGTTCAGATACCCGACCGGGGTGATGACGAGCCATGTTCCGTCTTTCCGGGTCCGGCAGGCGAAGTTGGTGGTCATTTCTCTTACACCTCGGAATCCATTCTATACAGGATATTCCCTGGCGATCAAGTCATTCCGTTGGATGGTCACAAAATCAGCCGTTTTCACCATACATGCCATGCCTGACGATGTCCTTGTCGCATCCTCGTGAATATGGTATGCTTGTACAGGGAGGAATCAGAGGGAAACCATGCAATGATCTTCGTTCGTCTTCGATGGCTTGCTGCTTTCTGCCTTGCAGCCTGTTGTCCTTTCGCTCTTCACGCGCAAGGGCAGCTGTCCCCCCCCTCGCAGGAACCGTTCCCCGCTCCTTTTCCAAGCCACCCAACGGATCTCCTGAACTCCCCCAGGAACCCTGAAGACCCCTCGGCGTTCCCACAGGGATGCTGGGGACCATGCAAAGAAAGCACCTATCTTGCCCTCAAGGCTTCGAACCCCTCTATCACTCGTATCAAGGTATCGGAGATGTTCGATCTCGGCAATGCAGCCTCGGTTCCGACCCAGATCCCATACAAGCCCGATCTCGATCTCTCGAATCCCCGGTGGGCCGTTTCCGTCGTGACGCTGAAAGACCTCCTCGGTTTGTACGAGAAGCCGAGGCTTATCGACGCCCGCCCCCCCGCGGAAGACACCGGCAGAAGCATTCCCGAGGCGTTCCCCCTTCAGCTGCCGGTCGCCACGGAGACCCTTCAGGCGGTCCTTCCCGACAGGAACGGGATGGTGGTCGTCTTCGGGAACGACGAAAAGACCATGGCGGTCGCTGAGGTTGCGGCAGAACTGCGCCGCCGCGGGTATACCAACGTCCTCGAGTTGAAGGAAGGCCTGAATGGCTGGATCGAGAAAGGCGGCGAAACCATCGTCACTCGATTCGAAGAAACGACCGAGTCCGTTCCTCCAACCCCAGGAAACTGACCATGCCTTCGCAAAACATGGGTGAAACATGAGCGGTAAGACGGAAACGAACATGCCCGGCAGCAAATGGATCGGCGGAATCGCCGTTCTCTGCGCGGCCGTTCTCCTCCTCGTCTCGTTCGAACGCCGGAACGTTCCGCTTCCCGAGCCGGCCTATGTGTCGCCGCTGACGCGCATTGCAACCGGTCCGGAACTCCTCGAGGTCGTCCGGGGGACGGCAATCGCTTCCGAGAGCGACGTGGAGCCTCTGGTGCAGCGCCTGTATTCGAACGGGTGGGCGCGGACCGCGTCCTGCCTTGCCCGCCTTCAACCCTCGAAGCGATGCAGGGTATTCCTGCGCGTCGCCATGGATATCGGCGATGCCGGTCTCTTCTGGGCGAACCGTGACCCGGCGGAATCCCCCGCGGCCTACTGGACCCGGGAAATCCACGGCTGGTATGGCGGAGAGCGGCGATACAGTCTGCTCGAGGGATGGCCAGCCGGTGACGCTTCTGAGGTTCGGCTGATGCAATGGCCCCTCTATCTGCTCACACGGCCCATCCGCCAGACATGGGTCGATTTTTTCGCAACGGTGGGGGGCATGCTCCCACGACCGTGCGCCAACCTGATGAATATCCTCGTCCCTGTGGCCGACGAGATATCGTTGAACTCGGTTTTTGCGGCTGTTATACTTCCCCCGAGAGACATCTCCCCACCCCAGATCTGGGAAACGATCGGAGTCCTCGACGCTGCCGGCATGCAGTGGGGCGCCGTCCGACAACTTGCGTTGCTGCTTCCCGATACATGGCTCCCGCGAATTCTCCAGTTCGCTCTTCCCGAAAGCGATGTTGAATTGATGCTCGAAACCGTCATGAAAACCGACGTTCCGGCGACGGCCGATCTGTTCGACCTGGTGGTCTCCATGTCGTCGGATGCGTTTGCCCGCGCCGCCGGTTCCGCGCGCCGGGCGGTTCTTCTGCGTCATCACGGCATTCCCAGAATGACGGCTATCATCGGAAGCGAGGCCGCAGGGCTCATCGAAGAAGCGCGGCTTCGGAAGATCAACCCGATGGAAATGCAGTATGGCGTCAACCCGCATATTCCTCTGCCCGAATCCCTCGCTCGGGGTTTTGGAGGCGGACAATGAACAGAACGCTTCTCGTTGCGGTCTGTTTCATCCTGCTCGCGGCGGTGGCTGGGGCCATCACCATCACGACGCCTGTCATCAAGACGATCCAGGGCAAGACCGTCATCCCCGGGGAAATGAACTTCGTTACGAGCAAGACGTTCACGATCGCAGGCGTCTCCCAGACCTACCGTGTGGTACGCGTCTGGCTGTACATGAACGGCGAGTGCATCAAGAACAATATCCTGCCGAACCTGAGAGGAAACTGGTCGACGTCCGTTACGATCCCGGGCGATGGCGCCTACAGCTTTCAGGTGCTTGCCTCAGGCGTGAGAGAGCCCTTCCTCAGCGCCATCTCGAAAGTCGCGACGGTCACGCTCGACCTGATGCCACCGACCATCTCGTTCAATATACATGCCGGCGACTACGTGTCGCTGAAACCATATATTGCCGGGTATGAAAACCTTCTCCGTGCCGACGTGGTCGATCCCGTGGTCGCCGGCGCGACTTCATCCGGCCTGAACTTCGATTCGGTGAATTTCTATATGAAGGACAATACGGCTGCCGGCAAGCCCGTCATTCCCGGTGATGTGACGACCGACTACGACGAGTTCCTCTGGTGGACACCCCAGGGCGGGGACTGGTCGCCGGCGGAAGTGAATCGGCACCAATACTACCTTTCCTGCTACATCGAGGACAAAGCGGGCAACCAGGGAAGCTCCACCTACCAGTATTACATCGACTCGACCAATCCCCCGCCGGTCATCACCCATGTCTACGACCCTTTCCATTACCTGGGCTCGGATTCATATACAGGGATCGGCGAAGTGGACAATCCCCCCGATGGACAGGGGTGGGTGAAATACTACCCGCATATGACGCTGTTCCAGAATCCGACGAAGGCAAAAGGCTACGTTGCATCATGGAGCATACCGGTAAACACGGGATTCGACACGTATGAGATTCGGTCGTGCGCCCGCCAATGGGGAACCTGGCTGGCGACTCCGAACACGACGAACGGTTCCTGGCAGCTCGATTACAATCGCAGATGTCCCATCGGCACGCATGTCATGAACATCGATTCCATGGATTCGGCGTTGCTGCATACCTGCGACGCAGGCCGTGAAGGCAGGGCAAAGCTGGAATTGATCTATGAATACGGTGTTCCCCGGAGACCCACCCAGATGATCTTCGCCAGCGGCACATACAAGTTCAAAACAGGCTCCTATTATATTAAAGAGGTGGGCGACACAATCTGCCCTGATATCATCGTGAAAGTCTGGCCGCTGGCCACCGATCAGACGGCCATCATCGATTACGGCTGGGGTGGAACGAGCGGCTTCAGTCCCCGCCTGGCGCAACAGGTGATCTCATCGGGCCTTGTCTATCTCGATACTCCCGGCCAGTATGACAAGGGCGAAATCTTCCAGGATCTCAATCGTGACAGCTACCGGCAATCCAATGAACCGTATTTCGACAATTCCCCCGGGCAATACGACCTTGGGGAAAAGTTCCAGGATTTGAACGGAAACACCGTCCGGGATCCCGATGAACCTTACGAAGATCAACCCGCGCGAGGGACGAGCGTCAGCGATGGCGTCACGGCGACGCTGACGAACTTCCTCAACCTCGGCATGCATGCCAACAGGCGTACCTGCATTCGCGCCTTTTCGACGAACTACCTGGGTGTTTCACCCTGTCGGGGCGCCATCCGCTTCTGTTTGAACAACGATTATCCGCCGAACGTCGCCGACGCCTACTGTCAGCCTCTCCCTCGAATCGTTCCCAGGAAGTCGGTTTACAAACCGACGTATATCTATTTCAAGGCGTATACGTATTCTCCCGGTGTCAGCGGATGCTGCGGCGCATATTCACTCGATTACAACAAATCCTGGATCCGTGTCGTCAACAACATGGATCAGGAAATCATCCCTCCGCAGAAAGCCTGGAGGGCCATCTACCGTCAGACCACGCATCAGGCCGAGATCAACTGCGCCTCCGTCAACTTCCCGGATGGAACCTACCGGGTCGAGGCGACCCTTGAAGACAAATTCGGTCATAAAGTTGTGGATACTCCCACCAGCACGGTGTTCAAGATCGACAACGTGCCGCCGAACACGACCGACGAGCAGCCGCCGCCCGGTGGCCTCTCGAACTCATTCCCCAGCTTCAATGCGCGCATCGTCGATCCGGCCCTCTCCTCCGACCAGTCGGAAGGCACCGGGGTCGAACTCAACCCCTTCAAAGATCAATTGTGGGCCTATAAACGCCTGACGGTCGATTTCACCCCCGTCACGACGGGATTTACGCAGACGATGCCGATCTCCGATCCCATCAACGGAAAGGCGGTCAACGAATATGAAATAGCCTTCATCCCCGGGATGCAGGCCATCAACGAGGAAGTCCTCGAGATCTGGGAAAAAGAGGCAGGCCAGTTCACCCAGACCGTCATTCCGTCGGCCTCCGTCATCCTGGACAAAAACGGTTCGCCGACGGCGAACAAGCTGACGGTGAAGCGGACCGACGCCCAGTTCGAGGCGGGAAAAACATATGTGCTGGTTTACCAGGTGCCCTGCTTCACCTCGAATGACGGCGTCGATCGCGTTGGCGCTGTCCCGGTCAATCCCATCACGGCCGACGGCGAGTATTTCGTCAAGATCAAGACGCTCGATAGGGCAGGCAACCAGGGAAGCATCATCCTGAACTACTCGAGATGCAAGGTGCCGTACGGCACGTTCTCCATCACACCCTCGAAGAGCCTCGCCATCGCAGGCCTCGACCCGCCGGACTTCGTAACGTTCACCACCTCCCAGATTACATGCCGCGACGGCAGCACCGTCGTCGACGGCCAGGAAATGTCGTTCGCAAAAAACGGTCCCGGCTACCCCCGGCCCCCCGATACGAACGGCCTCATGGACGATGGTATCCAGACCCCCATGGGCATTCCCAGCGATCCGCCGGACAACGGTCGGTGCCAGATCGATTTCGTCATGAGCGATTCGACCGCCGGTACCCTGTACATCGCGGGATTCATCGGCAAAGCGAGCGGTACGAGCCCAACCGTGACGGTGAACAGGGTGAACGCTTTTTCCATCAGCCCGACAACTGTCAATCTGCTGATTACTCCCGACAACCCCAATCCCGTCGCCTCGCTCACCTGCGCGAACCTGAAGGACACGTCGCTCACCCTGAACGTGCCCGACGGATCGCTTGCCACCTGGACCTACAGCACGGATTTCGATCCGAAGGCGGCCAACCTCAGCCACTTCGGCATGAGCTACTTCAGCGCGAACAATTGTGTCAATAACAACCTGAACGATACGGGCTGGCATACGAACTCGGCCGTCGCCGGCGCATGGATCAAGATCAACCTCATTTCCGGCACCACGCCTTTCGCCATGCCCTATACGAAAGTTCGCCTGAATGCCCAGGGTGGGTTGTATAAGGGAATATATAACGTAGAGTATTCCGATGACGACTCCGTCTGGACGACGGTTGTCGAAGGTCTTGCTCCCACCGGGTTCGGCTGGGTCGAAACCTTCTGGGACGACGTAGGCCCCCACCGATACTGGCGCCTCCGGCTCATGAACACGCCGGGAACCGGCGGGACGATTCGTGAGATGGAATGGCAGGGCAACGGGGCGACCATCACGACGGACGAGGATCCGGCAGCCCCGGGGGTCCAGACGAAAGTCGCCAGCGGCGCCACGAGCGTGGATATCAGCGCCGGCACGAAACTCGTGGCCACCGTGAATATGAGCATCGGCGGCATGACGAGCCCGAACTGCACCGTGACGTTCCTCGACCGGCATCCTCCTCCCCCCCCGGCCTGGATTCTTCCCAGTGTCACGTATTCGACCGGCACCTGCAGCCTGACATGGCCGTATACGATCGACGTCGGGGGCGCGGGAACGAAGGATTTCCGCCTCGAAAGCTCGAAAAACGGCGCAGCGTTCGGCTTCGTCGCGACCATCACGATGCCTGCAACGCTGAAATATGACTTCTCGAGTATCGCCGAAGGCCTCTGGACATACCGGGTGGCGGCCAGGGACAACGACCTGAACATCAGCAGTTTCACCGTCGCCACGAAAACGGTGATCGTCGACAAAACCGGCCCCACCGCCGTCGCCTGCACGGACAACGGCCCGGGAAACAACGATCCGGATTACCGGTTCTCTGCCGACACCAATGTCTACTTCTACTGGAACGCGACCGATACCCTGTCTGGGGTCACCGACGTGAACATCCAGATCGCAACCGCGGCGAATTTTCTCGCCCCCATCTTTGACGGTTGGATCGGCAACGTCGATCAATACTGCTACACCGACGGTCAGCACAAGGCGACGTATTATGCACGCGTCAGGGCGAAGGACCGGTGCGGAAATATCGGCGGCTGGGGTGCCTCTTCCGATGGACTGATGGTTTTTTCCAAGGAGGCCATGCGGCCGCCGAACATTCCGACCATCGTATCGATTGCAAGCACACCGGTCGTCTTCGGCCAGAACATTTATACGAACGAGACGGCGAACCTCGAGATCACAGGCCAGTGCGAAGCTGAAAACCTGATCGAGATCTGGATGGACGGTGCGTACCTCGATTCCTGTCTGGGCACGGCTTCGGGCACATACGTCGGTTCGATCACCATGACGCTCGGCACGCACCAGGTGACCGTGCGTGCGCAGAACCTGTTCGGGAACAGCGATTTTTCGGCGACGGCGACCGTCATCATCGAACAAACGCCGCCGACGTTACGCATGAAGGTCCTTGCGAAAGGCCGTATGCCGTTCGACGATCGCACCTACATGAGCAACGATTCCGTCGTCTGCGAGATGAGCCTCGAAAGCATCGACATGATCGCCTCCGACACGGGTGGCTCCGGTGTCGACATGACGACCGCCTCGATGACCATCACCGACATCGACAACGCGGGAAATCCGATCGCCGTGTCCTTACCCTACAATAATCCCGTCCTTGGACGAGCAATGATCATCTCGGCTGATACGGCCAGATTTTTCCCGTTCCTCGGCGCCCCTTACGATGACTTCCTCCAGGACAAGCACCGCTACCGCGTTCGGTGTATGGTTTCTGACGCAGCCGGAAACACGTCGGCCATCACCCGCGATTTCGTCGTCGACAACACGAAACCTGGTCTCGCGGCAGGAACTCCCCCGACATCGCCTCCGAACAGCCCGATCAACAAACTGTATGTCTACGACCTCGACGTCTATCCCTGGCCGGCCATGCCTCCCGCCGCCGCCATCGTTCCATTGACCTGGAACGCCGCGTCCGCCGCATACATGGTCGATCCTTCCTTCGTGGATGCGTCGCTTGTCAGCGATGAATACTCACCCCGCGCGATTCTTTTCAACTCGATCGGCCTGTATGGAAACGTCCACGTCGGAGAGGCTCTCAATCCTGCCGCCCAGGCTGGCAAGGACTCCTTTGCCTGCAAGGTCGAAGCGTGCTGGGGCTTCTTCTCTGCGATCAACACCGGCGTAGATGGGCTGGGAAATGCGAACACCTTCAGATTCCCCTGCCAGACCGTCATCAACGGCATGCTGACCCAAAAACTGGTCGTCTCTGATACGGCAGAAAATCGCGATTACTTCGACATGATTCTGAACGTTCGGTCGCCCCTGCTTCGACCTGACCCGCCGTCTGCCATCCAATTCCAGAAGGTCAACAATCCTTCCACCGTCTACACCGTCTACGGATGGGATGCCCTGTTCCCGATGGCCGGCATCGATATCGAAAACCGCGAGGTGTTCATTACCGACAACGACTTCGGTATCGTCGCGAGCATCGCCGTATCCGTCATGGGTGTGTCGCAAACGGTTGAAATCGTTGCGACAAGCGGCTCGGTGATCGCGAATGCCGTCGTCGCTCCCGGCGAAAGCCATGCCGCTATCACGCTGAATCAGGCCTTGTTACCTGGAAAGCTGGAATTCCAGGTCAGAACGGTTGCGAACGGCACGCGGTCGCTGACCATGCCCCGCTTGCAGAAAAACTGGTACTATACGTGGATTTTGAATGACACGATGTCGCCCGCCATATTCGATATCTTCCCCGTGGCGAACCTGTTCAACCGCCTTTCCGGAGCCGATGCGTTGCCTTTCCCGACGGATTTCAACGTAAGGGGAAAAGACCTGGCCAGCGATACGATCCGCTCGTATCTCAAGGTCGCCGCAAGCTCGGCGGCACTGAAAGACGTGAATGGAACGGTGGTTCCAGGCGCCCTGATCCGTGAATACGACGTTGGAAACGCATTCTACGGATTTGCCTACACCGTCGCATCGACCCCGGCAACGGATGGAACCTACTACTACACGGTCCAGCTGGAGGATGCCGCGTCTCCAGGGCCACATACGGCAGCCGCCTCGTATCCCTTCATTCTCGATTCCATTCCTCCGGCTCCGTCGAAGCTGGAACCGGCCGACGGCGCCAAGGTATACGCAATCGACGCTTTCAATGCGTTCATCGCCGACCCGAATCTCCCGGACGGCACTCCCGGTGCAGGCCCGAACATGAATACTGCCAGATCCCAGGTCATACCGTATAAACTCCTGGCAAGAGGCGCCCCGGTGAGCGATACCGTGTTTTCGTGCCCGGTGCTCGGCCAGGATGCCACCGCCACAAACCATATCGATGAACCCCTCACCGTCGGATCACCCGTCGTCCTGTGCGAACTGACGGCTGCGAGCCAGCCGACCGATGTTTTCCGAAGCGGAACCGTTACCGCGAACGGCGAAGACGTCCTGACGGTCTCGTCGAGCGGGATGGATCCCGCGAAATCGTATGCCGTCATGATGCCGATGCCGTTCTTCACGACCAACGACGGGGAATTGATGACTTCGGCGGTCACGAGCCAGCCGATCACGAAGGGCGGTTACTATGTCGCGTATGTTTACCCCCTCGACAAGGCGCTGAACCGCGGAACCCTCGTCACGGCCTCGTCGCTGTATGAGGCGGCCATTGGCGAGTTCTACATCTACCCTCAGAGGACCTCGCTGTATGCCGGCCTCATCCCGCCGCATGTGGCGACCTTTACCTCCTCGCCGATCATGACGACGGAAGGGTTGCCGATTCCTGGCGGCATCGACGTGACGCTCAAAACCAGCAAGGGCTCGTTCGTCCCGGGAGATTCGAACAACCGGCCGAGAGACGGTCACCAGGTGAAATCGAACGCCGACGGCACGATCACCTTCGGGCTCGCCGCAACGGGCAATACCACGGGGAATGCCAACGTGACGGCAAAGCTTGGCCTGGCCGGCGCCTCGGATCAAAGCGTGACGCTGATCCCGCTCCCTGTATTTCAGGTCACTCCCTCGACGACGATGATCGAGATCACCAAGGACACCCCCAGCCCGATCATCACCTTCACCACGTCGGATATCGGAAACCCGGGGGACCTCGTTCCCGACGGAACGCTCATCACCGCATCGACAACGTATGGCACCCTGGGACCGGCCGATGCCGATGCCTCTCTTTTCGCTCACCAGGTGCCCGTTGTCAATGGGAAGGCAAGCTTTACCCTCACCGCATCCCTCATGGGTTCGGCAATGGTGGCCATTCAGGCTGGAGACGTGACCCTCGACAAAACCGTATCGTTCATAGACCGCTATCCCCCGTCCGCACCCGGCGCTCTCACGTTCGACCAGACCCTGAACAATACGGGCGATTTCGTCGTATTCTGCGGCCTCTCCACGGATTATGGCGGAGCTGGCCTCAACCTCTACGTTCTCGAATCGAGCGCCTTCTCAGGCTCCACCTGGGGAGCCTGGAAGGTCCTCACGACCAGCAAGGCGCCGGTCCGCTCCTTCTACCTGAACGGCCTGGATGAAGGGCGCTACAAATTCCGGGTGTGTGCGACAGATAAATCGGGCAACAAAGGCGATTATGGCAATGAAAGTGGCGTCATCATCGTCGACAAGACCAAGCCGACGGGTTCCATGGTCATCAACAATGGAGCGGCCTTTGCGACGAGCCGAAGCGTCATCCTGAACATGAGCGCGAATGACGAGAACGGAGTCAAGAGCTATCGAGTCAGCAACGACGGTTCCAGCTGGTCGACCTGGTTCGATTATGAAACGACAAAGGCTTGGTTGCTGAATGCCGGTGACGGAAACAAAATCGTGTATGTCCAGTTCAAAGATAATGCCGAGAATGTTTCGATCACGTATACCGACGGTATCGCCCTCGACTCGTCGGGGCCAAGTGGAACATTCAGCACGAGCAAGACCTATACGACGACGAGAAACATCGACCTGCTGTTCACCGCGACGGATGTGAACGGTGTTTCCTCGATCGTCTTTTCACGACAGGGTCCCGACGGACTCTTGGCAAGCCAATCCTCTGCGTTCGACCCGATCATGCCCCATACCCTTCCGCCTCAGAACGGCACATACGTCTTCTATGCACAGTTTTTCGACGGTCTGGGAAATAGCTCGGAGGTCTTGACGACCACCGTCTATTTCGATGGCACACCCCCGCCGGCGCCGACCATGCTGGCCGAGCCGGTCTATGCATCGGGAACCGTCAATACCGTCTCCTGCACGACGGTGGTGGATAATATATCGCCAACGGTATTATACCGATTCCAATGCGGTCTTGATGCCGATTTCTTGAACTCTGTCTACAGCGAATGGACGGAATACCCTTTCTGGGAGTTCGGGGGCCTCGTGCACAAGAAGAAGTATTATTACCGTGTCCGGGCCCAGGATGGCTCGCTCAACGAGAGCGCGGATTCGGGGAGCGTTTTTTCTACCCAGGATACGCAGGCGCCGACCGGCTTTTACAGTATTGCCGACACGAATGCGGACCCCGATACCAAAATATCGCGGGACCAGACCGTTTCCTTCATCGGTACGAATATTTTGGATGACTGTTCGGGAGTCAAGAGCGCATACGTCGAGGTTGCACGTGATAAGGATTACACGGACGTCGTCTGGTCGTCGGGCTGGTTCTCCACCACGAACGGTGCCGTGAGCTGCACGCCCAACGTGACGAACGGAACATATCTCAGGGCTCGTGCCCAATTCGAAGACGTTGCCGGAAATAGAACGGACTGGAAAGCGATCGGGGCCAACGCTTCGATCGCCATCGACCTTGACGTGCCGATCGCGACGGGCGTCACGGACTGGATTGGGAATACCGATCCTGACCACTTCTGTTCGGCTGACAACAAGATCACCTTCAGTTTCGGCGGATCCACCGATCCGGGATTCGTTCCGAAGAACATGTACAACCAGACATACACCCTTGCCTCCGTTACGCTGCAGCTCGAAATCGATGACAACCAGAGCTTCTCCTCGCCCACCGTTGCCGAAACCGTCTCTCTGTCGGGCACGACGACATCCCACCAGTTCACCGGGCTCCCCGAGGGACATTATCGTGCCCGGATCCAGGTCGGGGACAAAGCCGGATGGGCGAGCAGTTGGGGGGCTTATTCCGATGGGATCTGGATCGACAAGACCGCACCGGGTAAACCGGTGGTCACGGATGACGGCGAGTATTCAGGCATTCCGACGGTTCTTCACGCAACCTGGGTTGCTGTCGATGCTGGAAGCGGTATCAACCGATACGAAGTCTGCGTAGGAACCACACAGGACGGAACGGACGTCGTTCCCTGGACCGACGTCGGAACGTCGACCGAACGAAGCTTCACGGACCTCACGCTTGCCCTCGACGGCGAGACGCTCTATTACTTCAGCGTTCGGGCGACCGACAGGGTTGGAAACGTCTCGAAGGTCGGCTATTCCGACGGCATCAAGGCTGGTGACCCGTCGCCGCCTGACCCGGTGACGGTCACCGACGACGGCGAGTTCACGCCCTCGGCCACGACCTTGCATGCGGTCTGGACGCAGAGCTTCGATGCCCAGTCGGGCATCAACCGCTACGAGTATGCCATCGGCACCGCGAGCGGAACGACAAACGTTCTCGCCGCGACATCGGTCGGGGTCAACCTCGAGTTCACGAACTCGGCACTGACGCTCATCGACGGAACGACCTACTTCATCCACGTGCGCGCCGTGAACGGCGGCAACACCCCGGCGCCATGGTCGGTCGCCGATGGTATCACGTGCGACCTCTCGCCGCCGCCGGTGCCGGTGATGAATCCCGAACCGGAATACTCCTCCGGAACCTCGAACATCGTCTCCTGCCCGGCCGTGATCGATGCAACCTCGCACGGCGAGCGGTACGAGTTCCAGCGGGCCACCGATGCCGGCTTCTCCGCGGGTGTCGTGAGCAGCGGCTGGCTGGCGGATCCGGTCTTCAGCTTCGACGGAATGGCGCACGAAACGAAATACTGGTTCCGCGTGCGGTCGAAGGATGCGGTCGAAAACGTCAGCGCCTGGTCGGCCACGGTATTCTCGACCCAGGATTCGAACCCCCCCACCGGCTCGTATATCGTCGATCCTGCTTCCAATCTTGACCCGGGCGTGCTCTGGTCGCGCGATACGACGGCTGCGTTCATCGCCAATAACCTGACCGACGACCTCTCCGGCGTCCAGGATGTGAATGTCCAGATCGCCCAGGTTTCAGATTTCGGAACGACCCTCACGTCCGAGTGGCTCGGAAACAAGACGGGAGCCGTGGCGCGCACGCTCCCCGTTTCCAACGGCGCGTATCTCTGGGCGCGCGCCCAGTTCAAGGATGTCGCGGGCAATATCTCGCCGTGGTATACGACAGCGGTCCCGATCGCGATCGACTTGAACGCCCCCGTTCCGGCCGCAACGACGGACTGGGTGGGAAATACCGATCCGAATCACCAGGTGTCGAGCGACACGAACATCATGTTCACCTTCTCCGGCTCGACCGACGCCCAATTCGTTCCGAAGAACATCTACAACGTCGATGGAACGCTCGAATCGATCCAGATCGTCGTGGAAGTCTCGGAACAGCCGACCTTCTCATCGACGGCGATCGCGACCGATGTGGTGCTGGCCGGCACGGCGACGGGATATTACTACTCGGGCTGTGTCGATAACAGGTATTATCGCGCCAGGATCAAGGCGACCGATCACGCCGGCTGGTCGACATGGGGCGCGTATTCCGACGGCATCTACATCGACAACTCGGCCCCGTGGCCGATCGCCGGCCGGGCCTTCTTCATCAACGAGGGCCAGCTGACGACGGCATCGAGCGGCGTGAAGTTGTGCGTCACCCTGATGGACTGGAGCGGCATTGCCTCGATTTCCGTCATGTCGAACGGCCGGCCGGGCATCTGGACGACGTGGAATTACAACGATACGACGGTATTCCGGAGCGAATCCGCGCCGCAGCCCGAGGGGGTCCACCACGCCACGATCTACCCGGTCCCGATCTCGTTCCCGGTGGCGAATTCGGGCGGCTTCGGCCTTTGGACGGTCACCCTCCGTGCCCGCGACATCTACGGTCACATGAGCACCTTCACCGAGGAGATCCAGTACATCGATATCCTGTCGTCAACGCCCATCGGCAGGCGCGACGAGCCGCCGGACGCCTTTGGCGAGAGAAAATACCCGATCGACACCTACGACGAATACAAGGGCCAGAACAAATATGGCGTCCCCGGCTCGAACACCGGCCGCATCATGCGCATCGGCCAGTAGAGCCCTTCCTTGACGGCTTCGCTTCCGCCGCGTACGTTTCCAACACCGAAACCGGTGTGTTCCAGCCGTCCGTGAGCAAATGGGATAGACCTTCCTTGTCTTTGACGAAGTGCGTGGAGCCTTCGCCGGCTTGTTGCTGCCTTGGACAGGTTCCCCCCTTGATCTGTCGCCAGTTTTGCTTGAACAACTCTTGAACTGCCGCCTGCAACTTGTCGTAGGACGTAGCAAGCGTTTCTCGATCCCGGCCGAACTCCATCTTCTTTTGAACGATGATGTCTCCGGTGTCCACGCCCTCGTCTATATAGTGAATCGTGACCCCTTTGGGCGTGTCTTCGATGAAGCTCCAGAAGTTAGGGTCAGCGCCGCGATTCCACGGAAGATACGAAATGTGAAGATTGATAGCCCGGCATGGGAATAGATCGAGAATGTCTTTCCGGAGGATATGCCGGTACCCGTAACTGACAAGGAAGGAAAACCGTTGACCCGCAACAGCCTGAGCGGAAAGCGT
>JAGOCE010000302.1 GCA_017998915.1 Candidatus Ozemibacteraceae bacterium | reverse complement strand
CAACATCGTAATCCGCGTATCCGATCAGCCCTATTCCAGGAAGGAAAAACAGCGAGGTCCACGTCGTTTCCGCCGATCCGCTCCAGGTCAAGCAGATATCGAACCGGCGCGCCAAGCCCGTGAGCCAGGGCAGGGTCACCTGAACCGGCTCCATGACCGCGATCCGCGCCTCGCCCGACCGGTTCCCCCGGCCCGGAATGCTCAGGGTGATGTTCTGCATCGCCGCAGCCCCGGGTTGAACGAGCACGTCGGTCAGCCGCCAGGGAAGACCGCCGTTGAACCAGGTGTCTCCGCCCTGGAGATACAGGCCGAGTTGTTCGAAGACCCTCATGGAGCCCTGGCGGGCGGGGTCGAGGATGTCCCACAGCTGGGCGCCGGGAACCGCCCCCGACGGCGTCGGGATGAATCCCCACTCGATGGCGCTGACGCCGTTCGAGAACCGTCCGAATTCCAGGGTTCCCGGGTCGAGCGGCAGGTCCAGCTGGCTCGTCGCCAGGTCCGACTCATGGACGGACGTCTGCAGACGGAATGTCTGTCGGCCATCCGGACCGAGAACGGGGTCATCGCAGGTCTCGAACGTCCGGAGGCATGCCCGAGTGGCATTCAGGAGCATGGCGTTGACGCGCGGGGCGATCTTCGTCCTGACGGAAGAAGGTGGCGGTGCCTGGATCTCCACAAGCTGCCATCGATTGCCCCGGGCCATGGGCCACAACGCGCTACTTGGCACCGCCCCCCCGGTCAAGGCGGCCTGGAAGAGGTCCAGCGCCGTCAGTTTGATGACGTCAACAAACCATTCGCTATACACCTTGTGGAGACGGATCTCGATGCCCAGTTTTTCTCCGGTGTTCAGCCATGTCCAGACGGGAGCCAGGGCCACTTCCGGGGAAAGAAACGTGATCTCGTTCGGATCGAAGAAAAACGTGAACGTGACGTTGTCGGAAGGATTGATCAGATCGTTGCCGAAACTATCCACGAACAGCGGGCGGAAGCGGCCGCTGTCTGGAATGTCATCTCCCAGGGGTGCGGGAAGAAATTCTTTCAGGGAGGCACCGTCCCCAGAAGCCAGAACATTGAGAAGCGCCTGAACGCGCCCGGCGACCAGGTCACGGTCCGCAGAGCTCGGGCCGGTCACTCCTCCACCGCCGCCGCCCATACATCCGAACAGGCTCAAAGCGATGCCGCTGACCAAGATGAACAAAACAAGGCGTACAGAAAATAGACGGAAATGCCGAAAAATCCTCTTCATATCGCCATACCTCTCATGCGCCCGTCACCGTCTCTTGGAGTGATCCAGGCGTCTTTTTATTGTATGAGGATGCGGCAACAGAAACAAGTGCGGTTGAGAGTGGCTTCGCAAAAGGAACGGATTCGCTTCAATCCTTCCCGATTCAAACTTCATGCGCCCCGGGGGTTGGCAGTTCCGTGTGCCGAGTCTTGAAACCGGCGGGTGAAGCGCATATAAATGGAAACAGGTGTTCGAACGCATGGACGAGTTCACGATTCGAGGCATTGTCCCATGGTGACGGCGATAAAGCGTATCTTGAGCGGCTTTTCGCTCTGGTCGGCCATTCTCACGACGGCCGTCGTCACGGGGCTGGCCGGGGGAAGAGGGGTGCGTGGCCTCCTGGGCGATGCCGCGACGGTCACCTCCGACCGGTCGGTTCTCGAATTACTGGCGATTGTCGTGCTGATTTACCTGTACTCGCACCTGTTGCAGAAAACCGGCCGCATGGAGCGGATCACGGCGGTGCTCAATCGGCTGTTCCGCGACCCGCGGGCAGTGATGGTTGCCGTGCCGGGACTGGTCGGCCTGATCCCGATGCCGGGCGGGGCGATGTTCACCGCCCCCATCACCGACCGCGTCGGTAACCGCATGTCGGTCTCCCGCGAGGAAAAAGTGTTCAGTAACTACTGGTTCCGCCACTGCTGGGAACTCGCATTCCCGCTGTATCCGGGAATCATTCTCTGCGCGGGCCTGGCGCGCGTCGAGCCAATCGCGCTGACGTGGGCGTTTCTGCCGCTCTCGGCGACGGCATTCGTTGCTGGCCTTGCACTGTTCCTCGTTCGCGCCGGAACACCGACGACAACGAAGGGCGGGGCTGACGAACAGGGGCCGTCAACGTCTGCGCAGGGCCGCCCGACCGCCTGGATGGCGCTTTCCGAACTCTGGCCCTTGCTTGGCGTCATTGTGCTGGCGCTGTTCAGCGTGCCGCTGGTGATCGGCCTGATCGTGATCATCGCGCTGTTCGCGTTGGCCGAGCGAGTCTCTCCGTCGGATTTCTGGGGCTCCTGCCGGGTCTCGCTGCATCTGCCCATCCTGGCGCTGATCTGGAGCGTGTTCTTGTTCGGCCGGGAACTGGCGGAAACCGGCATGCTCGGCTGGTTCAGCGAATTCCTGATCGGCGCGGGACTGCCGATGGCGGGGCTGTCGTTCCTGCTGCCGTTCGTGATGGGGGCCCTGACCGGTGTCACGACCGGCTTCGTCGGGGCTGTCTTTCCCCTGCTGCTGCCGATGTGGCCGGCCGACCAGCGTCTCGCCTGGCTCCAGTTCGCCTACGCGTCGGGGCTGGTCGGGGCGTTCCTTACCCCGTCGCATCTCTGCCTGTCGATGACGCAGGAGTTCTTCAAGGCATCGCTGCGCAAGGTCGTCGCGCTGGTGGCGATTCCGTGCCTGGCGATCATGCTCGCGGCCTGGCTGCGTCTGCCGTAGCCGCCTGCCGATTCAATTCGTTCCGGCGAGTTCGGGGCGTCGGGTGTCGATCTTCTCTTTCAGGCGTGCGATGCGCCGCTGGCTGTCGAGAATGCGCACGCGGAGGCCGACCGCGTCGCGAAGCCGCTCAGGGTCGGTCAAGATGGCCGCCTCGAGGTGCTGGCGGGAGAAGCGCAGCTTGTCCGTCGTTCCCGCGAGAAGAGCGGCGATTTCGTCGAACGCCGCGAGGGTATCCGAAACGCGTTCGGGCGGGATTTCCTCGGTCGTGAGCTCGTGAACGGTGATCTCGAGAGTGTCGAGGGTTTTCTCGAGCTCTTCCATCCCGGAAAGGGCGGTCGTCAGGTCGAACTCCTCCTGTGGCGCCATCTGGTCGGGATTCACCAGGCCGTGCATCCGCTCCAGCCTTCGTGCGTCGGTCGCGCCGGTTTCATCGAAGCTCCCGCGTTTCAGCGGGTCATCGAAGGTGAAATCGACGGGAAAATGACGTTCGAGCGCGTTCGCCGTTTCCTGCTTTGTCCTGTCGCGCGGAACCAGCCACTCCGGGGCCTCGGCGGGGATGACGCGCGTCTTCCTGATGGCGGCGAGTGTCTTCGCGAAATCGCCTTCCGCGAGCAGCCGGTCCGGCATGAATCGGCCCTTCGCGGTGGATTCGAAACATTCGCCGATGGCTGCGGCGGCAGAACCGAGCGGGGTGCCGGGGGCGATGTCGGTGAAGGTGGCGGCCGGAGTGGCGGCCGCGGTCGCCGGGCCGAGCAGTTCGTGCAGAACGAGCAGGGCGGTTCCCCGCGTCGCGGGCCAGTCGAGATGGATGCGGCCGTCGGGAAACGGCTTGAGCAGATCGGAGCGCAATACGGCGGCCTCGTCAGGCGTGTTGTTCCAGAAGGCCTGGCAGGCCTTTTCCAGAAGATCATATCTCGAAACCGGCGCGGCGCCGGCATCTGGTGCACAGACGAGAAGGATCAGAAAAAAAACGGCTGTACGTACTAAATGTTTCACGGATCTCCGCCGATAGGTGGGATGCCCTTCAATATACTTCGAAGGAGTCTCGAACATGTCGGATATTCGCGAAAGATCGCTGCCGACCTTTGTGCCGCCCGACGACGAGGATTTCGTCATGAACCAGATCCAGCGCTACTCATCGCTGACCGAGCGGAATCTGGAGATGATCGAAAGCCTCATCAAAAAGGGATACGCCATGAACTCGCCCGAGGTCAAGCAGCTCCAGCAGAAACTGCACGATCTCGAAGTGAAGAGCAACTTCTGGCGGACACGCATGATGCGGTATCTCTGAGATCGGTCCGTCGGGGGACGGCGCGCCGTCTCCCCAGCTCGCACGGGCAGCCTGGCGAAGCACGAACGCCCAGTCTCCGGACTGGAACGCCAGCGCTGCCCGTTGTGCTACCGCCTCGGGATGTGTCTTCAGCTCCGGCGGAAGCACGTTCCAGAGGCGCGCCGCCTCGCCGATCTTCCCCGTGCTGACGGCATCGGCCATTTCAGCCAGCCGATGAACCGACGACATGCCGGGCCAGGCCGCGAAGCAGGCGGCGATTCCCAGGGCCAGCAGGCCCAGTCTCAGTTTACGCTCCGATGAGACCAGCCGCTCGACGGGGCCGTCCCAGGACCGTGCGACGGAGGTTCGCTCGGCGAACTCCGGGTGGGTGAGCGTCCACTTCGGCCAGCGCGACGGGACCGGGGAGACGAACTCCTGCAGGCGTTCGAGAGTGCCGGCGAACAGGTCGCCTCCGACGAGCGACGCCGCGAACCGGTCGGCCTGCCGTTCGCTGTGGCGGGTCAGGGCCGTGAAGAAGACGATGAAGACCGCCAGGAACACGACCAGATCGACGACGGAATTGAGCGACTCGGCCTGCGCCGCGTACCACGGCAGTCGCAGGAACAGCTGAATCTTCGCGAACAGCGAGAGGAAGACCAGGTCGAGCGAAAAGATCATGTAGGTCCAGACGTGGCCGAGCCGAAGGTGGCCGAGTTCGTGCGCGACGACGGCCAGGATCTGGCGCTCGTCGAAGATTTCCATTATATATTTAGTCATATATACAAAACGATACCGCGATGAGAGTCCAGCCACCGCGGCGTTCGGAATCGGCTCGCGGAACGTGTCCCACTGTCTGACGCCCGCGATGGGGGTCTCGGCCCGGGCCGCCAAATCGACGATGGAGGCGCGCAGGGGGCCCGGTTCCATCGGCGTCGCGCGCCACGCCCAGTTGAACAGGTTCGGCGAGAACAGGTAGAGGCCGACGAAGAACAGCGGCGCCATCACGAAATTCTCGAGATCGCTGAGGCCCGGCAGGTGCATCGCGCCCAACCATGAATCCTCGATCGCCATCCAGAGCAGCATCGGTGGAAAAAACAGGATGGGCAGCGTCATGCGGGCCCGGAAAAATTCCTCGGGCGTCTGGTCGGGGTCGAAGATCCGGCTCCAGGCGGCTCGGAACGGCACACGCACGATCCAGAGAATGCCGGCGTAGAGGACGAGCGAGACGAACATCGGCCACGCTTGGGGAAACGTCCGATACAGGCCGGGCACGAGCCAGGCCGCCGGGTCCGAGACGGCGTGAAGGAGGATGATCCAGCCCGTGACCAGCCAGGAAAACCCCGTCTG
>JAGOCE010000301.1 GCA_017998915.1 Candidatus Ozemibacteraceae bacterium | reverse complement strand
CCCATGATCCCTTCCAACGCGCGGATGAGGGCCTGGACCGGGTTCAGAAAACGCGAGGCCGTACGAAATGCCATATATATCATAAGAAACAGAATGAATGACAGAAAACCGCGCCGGGTCGCGGATTCACGGTCGATACGGTCGAGAAGGGGAGAGAAGGGAGTCCATGTTTTCAGAACGTGCTCACGGTGCCTGCTTCCAATGCGTGATATGAGGAGTTCGGTCGAATCGCCGCGGTCGAGGAACGTGTGCACGGTCATGGCCGACGCGGCTGCGAGAAGGTCCGCCGTGGCTTCCCTCGGATGCGAGAGATACGAGTTGACGTCCGCGGTGAACCTGTTTCCCTCGGAGGAATGGCGGACCGTGAGGCTCGAAAAGGGCATGGTGATACGTGGATTGTTCCGGGCCATCGATATGAACGTCGTGCCGGGGCGATGTTGCGTTTCACACCAGTTTCGAAGTTGCTGATGCAGGAGCATGTCGTCCGCCAGGTGGACCTGCAGGGCATACTGTGGCCGACCCTGAGGATCGGACAGATGAATGCGAAACGACTCGTGCGAGTTCAGGCCCCAGGTGAGGAGCTGATACTGGAGCGGCGCCGACATCATCGCGGCGATGTCGAAGCAGGAAAGCAGGGAGAGCAGGACGTATTTCACCTCCTCACCCTTCAGATCCTCCAGCATCCGCTTGTTTTCGTCGGCGGGGTCGTCCGCCGCATAGTATCGAGGTGAAAGCTTCCGCATGACCTGCGAATGGATGTTGCTGTATAGCTCGCGGATGATGGTCGAATCGAGCGACGAGGTTTTTCCCGCATCGATGACACTGATGCCTCTGGGGCCGAGGAACTGCATGACGCCGGGGGCAAAGCCGGATCGGAAGGACCGAAGGAAAAAATCGTCCAGGAGTTCGCCGATGGCTTTCTCCCGCTCCGGTGTTTCCTTCGCCATTTCAGCCTTATTCAGGCGCTCCCGGAGGGAGGAACTCGTCGCGAGATGGCGAAAGACTGATATATTTTGACCGATATACCACGCGGCCCCTTCGTCGAGGCTCGTCAGAACGCTCGAAAGGCTCTCGGATACTTCGTCGAACAGTCGCGCCTTCCGCTCGATCGTCCGGCGTTCGCCCGCCATCCAGCCGGAAAGCAGGGAGGGCGCCAGGGTCAGGACGAACGCGCCGGCAAGAAGCGGCACCATCTTTCTCGGAAGATATGCCGCGACACGGGATGACAGATCGACCAGGCACATGCACGGGACACACAGCATCATGAAACCCGAAAGAACCTTCAGAAACGTTTCCAGGAACGTCATCCAGAAAGGAGGGGGGGGAAGCGGGCGTGCGGCGATCATTTCGGGAAAACGTTCCATATCGGTCTGTTTACGATCGATGACGGCATGTTCACCGGTGAGTGGAATGTCGAAGGTCGCGCTTCCGATCGCTCCTGCGGGTGAACCCCCGCGTGGAAGGAAGATCAGTCGCGTTCCCCGTTCGAGCATCGTATTCGTCAGCGCGAGGAGGCCCGACGGCTCGTCGAGCGACTCGGCTGGCAGAAACAACAGTATCCCCCCCTGCATTCCCTGCCACCACACTCCGGCAGGGTGTCGTCTGGATGAGGCTGATGCGGCGAGGTCTCGAGGCTGTTCCCACCATCCGGGAGGAACGAGCGGAAGCCACATCAGGACCCCATGGATTCCGAAGAGGCTGCATTCGTTGAAATGCCCGTATGACTCGAACGCAAGTGCATGCCCTTGCTCCCTGATAGCGGGGAAGCAGGCCCGGGTGAGATCCTGGACGACGGGCGAGGCGGCGTGTGACGTTCCTCCGTTTGTCAGCAGAACTTTGAGCATCGAAAACAGGGCCGCCGATTCAGATGCTTTTCCAGAAAACGGCATACCACCTGTCTCCACGACCTCCGTGCTGGAGAGGGAGATGGAATTCCAGTCGGGATCACGTTCAGGAACATGCCTGAGCAAACTCCAGGAAAGGGCAGGGTAGATCCGTTTCGCCTTCTGAAGCCGTGCCTGGACCTGGGAAACGCTGTCGCCCGAACCGGCGGCATGGCCTCTTTCCCTTCGAGCACCTTCGAGAAGAATCATCCGGAGGTGGTTGGCGATGTGGAGGGCGGGGATGTTGGTCGATGCCGCGAACCGAAGGTCGTGCTGGAGGGTTGCCTGCTCGAGGGCGGACGAACGTTCACGGAACGAGGATGTCAGCGATGTGGAAAAGGAGAAGAGAAGGATGGAAACGAGGAATACAAGAGCGATACATATAGAATAATTCGCAGTATTGGTTTCCCGGACGGGCGGGGCCTGGTTTCCGGCCGATGTCGGCGGCTGGCTGGCGATGGGATGCGCAGGAACGGATAGGCCGGGACCGGGATGCCCGATCGCGAAAGCATTGGGCGAAAAGCCGTCCGCGACCTCGAAGGCCTCCGGATGCCCCGATACCGCCAGAACACTGTCGGAAATCCCTGCGGCGGATACCGTCGACGAATCGCAGATGATGCGTGACGCACGGCCGGCCTTGGAAGCCGCTTCGAGCACTCCCGCCGACGTGACCGCCTCGCCGACCACGGAGTAGTCGAGACGCACGCCTTCGGCGCCCAGAACGCCGCAGACGGCTTCTCCCGAGGCCAGCCCGATACCGATCTCAAACGTGAAGAGTCCCGCGGCGGCGCGCTCCTGCTGGAGCGCCCGGTGGCAGCGCATCATCGCCCGGGCGGCGGACAGCGCCCTCCGCGCGGCGGGCGGTGTTTCCGTGGATGGATCATCATAGAACACGGCCTGGATCGCATCGCCGATGAAGCGGTCGATGATTCCGCCCTGCTCCTTGATCGCGGGCGTCATGGCGCGAAAATGTCTGTTGAGAGCCGAAAAAACCTCGTCCGGCGGGTGGGTTTCGGATATCGTCGTGAAATTTCGGATATCGGACGTCAGGGCGACGATCGGCCTTCGCCTGGGCACGTGAGCGGAGGCCGATCCGTCGGCAACCGCTTCCATGACCTGCGGGGCGACGAACAGGCTCATGGCCTGGCGTTCGCGCAGCCACTCGGTCATCGCATCAAGCGTGTTGGCGGCCTGGCCAAGTTCGTCCGCACGGGCAAGGTTGAGCTTCCTGTCGAGGCGCCCGGCTGCGACTTCCCTGAGGGCTGTCACCATTTTTCTGAGCGGCGTCGTCAGCCACGCGGCGAGGAGACCGCCCGAAAGGAGGAGCAACAGGAGGTTCCCGAAAATTCCGGCGATGACCTGGGCGGATTCTTTGAACAGGCGTTGCCTGAGCGGCGCAAGAGGCCTGGCCGCCGTCAGGAGGAAGCCTGGAAGCCTGGAGCTCCGGACTGACATGATGCGATCCTGATCGGTGGAACGTGTGCCGGTTTCCCCCGTCCGCAACGGCTTGCCTGAACGGACGAGGGAATGATTTCCAGAGGCCGTCTGACGCGTGATTTCGAGTTCGGCACGGTATTTGGCCGAGATGTCGGAAATCCGTGTTCGTATATGACGAATATAGGCCTCGCTTTGCTCCCAGATCAGAACGAGCAGAAACCAGGTGTCACCGTCGATTTTCAGGAATTGATGGAATTTGAGCATTCTTTTATTGTCGGCCATCGTTTCTGCGATCTGCCGGCTTTTCTGCATCAACTGGTGAACGTTGGCGGTGACGAGCATGTCGAGTCTGGTGGAAGGCCCGGTGAATTTTGCGGCGGGCACCCTGGCTTCGAGATCGGGTGAGAGGGTCTTCAGAAGACGGTATGAGATGGGCTTGATGAAGTTGATCAGGGAAACCCCAAGTTCGGGGGACATGGCGATGTCGTTTCTGCTCCACTCGAACCGGCCGTGCCCGAAGAGGGACAGGCTGCGGATCGGGATGCCGAGCCCCGAAAGATCTTTCCAGAGAGGGTTCAGGATATCATCGACGGGCTGTTTCGCCAGTTGGCGGGCGCGAAGGACGATCGTTCTGGACGCGTTTTCGGTCTGTCGGTTGCAGATGTCGGCGAACCGTCGCGTCAGGATGGAATCTTCGTTTTCGAGTTCCTGAAGAGCCTGGCCGAGCTCGATGTCGTATTCACGCAGAAGAATGTTCCGAAGGTCGACGAGGAGCTTGCCGGTCTCGCTGAGCGCGATGATGAGGGGGACGGAGGCCAGACACAGGAACCAGAAGGCCAGTTGGGAACGGATGCCGAACGCTGGAGGGACGCCGGAGAGTCCTGTCCGGACCAGGAGGAGAAGCCACAGAATCGCCCATACGAAGATCGTGACGGTGCCCGCATGGCGATGGGAGCGCTGAACGGCATTCGGGGCCGGGCCGATCAGAAGGCCGAGGCCGCCTGAAAGGACATCGAGCGAGCTCCAGCAGGCCAGATGTCGGTCTCCCGCCTGGAACACGTGACGGAGTTCCCGGTCGGGAAGCCGTATCTCGCCGCTCATCCCGTAGAACTCCCGGTTCTGATACCAGGTGCTTATGTCTTCTTGGGAAACGTGGCCCGGCATGCCCGGCTGCCTGAGCCGGATTTCGGAGGATTTCCGAAGGATGAAGCTTCTGAGACAAGGTAAGTGCGGCAGTGGTGAGCCTGGCCTGACCCGGATCCGCTTCGGTTCGGCGGGATCGACGGAAAATGGAATATATACGGGCTCGAGACGGCTGTTCCTGGCGATCGAGCGCCAGTTGGCGAAACAGAGGCGGCGCGCCGTGTTTGCGTCGTCCATGCCCGAGGGGAGAAGCATCAGAAAGACTGCGACATCCTTCCCGTCGAACTGGATGAAATCCCAGACGCAGATGCGGTAGTCGTTCTGGAAAATGACGGAAAAGGCGCGGCCGCGTGAGGAATCGTCGAACAGCTCGGGAGACGCCCCGAACCCGAACAGGCGGTCCAATGACTGTTTCCACGCAGGCGGCCGGGGGCGGCCCGGTTCGAATCGGTTGCGGCGATCTATTTCGTGCAGTATAGAACCAATGAGCCTGTTGAACCGGGTCTGGAGCCCTTGGCCCGTGCATGGCTTCGGAGTTTCCTCCGGATGGGCGGAAAGCGAGAAGAGCCAGGTCGACGGTTCGGGGAAGCTGCGCGGCAACGAACGGCGCAGGGCGTCCGATGCGGCGCTGGCGAGCAGGTCCTGGTCGACCGGGATGGCCGTGGAAGCGGGGAGACGTTTCTCGATGCGTTTTCGGAAACGCGCCGCGGCCGTTTCCGCCCAGAAGGTGAGTTTCGAAGCACGCTCCCAGCGCGCCGCCGTCCTTCGCGCGACATCATGCCACGCTTCCGATGCCTCCCTGCGCTTTTCCGTCTGCCACAGGTCGGCTTCTCTGCAGATGAGGAATACGGGCAGAAAAGTCAGGATCAGCGGCAGAAACAGCGAG
>JAGOCE010000300.1 GCA_017998915.1 Candidatus Ozemibacteraceae bacterium | reverse complement strand
ATCGTGAACAGCACGCCAGCGGTTGGAGCGAGGCCTTTCCCGCCCCTGAAACCGAGAAAAATCGAGTGGCAGTGGCCGATGACGACGAGAATGCCGCCCAAGCACACGACGAGGGCATACGCGCTGTGGGAAGGCTGAATGAACCTGTTCAGCAGAGGGGACATCGCAAGCCAGCCTTTGAGAATGTCGAGGGCCGTCACGACCATGCCCAGTTTCATCCCGAGGAGCCCGAAAACGTCTCCCGAGGCTTTCGTCGTCCATGTTCCGTCCTTGATGACGGTTCCGTGTCGGAATAGTCTTGCGAATATATCGCCGAAAGGAATGGACCCGAGGAGGTAAACGAGCAGGCAATATGTCAGAAGTGATTGACTCATGTTGTTGTACCGGTGCGGCGAATGAAATTCGCGAATATCTGTGGAATCAAAGACGACAGGCAAGGTAACATACCGGGACATGAAAAGCAACGTCGAACATCCGGAGGGCGCCGGATGAGCCGTCATCCTTCGGGGGGAATCGCCGAACTGGAGGCGCTATTCCCGAGCCTCGTCTCGTTTCCTGATCCTCGACGAGCCAGGAAAGACGGGCTTCTCGCCGTCGGCGGCGACATGCTGCCGGGAACGTTGATCCGCGCATATGCCCGCGGCATCTTCCCCTGGACCTCGGATCCGATCACCTGGTGGTCGCCTGACCCGAGGGCGATTTTCGATATTGGCTCCTTCCGGCTTTCCGACCGCGGTGAGCGGTATCTGCGATCGGGCATGTTCGAGATAACCTTCGACACCGCCTTTCAGAGTGTCATGGAGGGGTGCGCCCGGCCGGCTCCCGGCCGTGAGGAGAGCTGGATTAGCAGAGAGTTCGTCGTTTCCTACACTCGCCTGTTTCAGATGGGTTTTGCCCACTGCGCGGAAGCCCGACTGGATGGGAAGCTCGTCGGAGGGGTCTATGGCGTTGCCCTGGGTGGCTTTTTCGCGGGTGAGTCTATGTTTCACACGGTTTCAAACGCCTCGACCGTTGCGCTCGGTGCGCTCATGGAACGTCTGAAACGACGCGGTTTCGCGCTTTTCGATACGCAGGTGATCACCCCGCACACGAAACGGCTGGGTGCGTTCGAAATTCCTCGGGCCGAGTATCTCCGTCTCCTCCAGCCCGCCCTCATGAAAACATGCGACTTTCCGTGACAATGCCGTGAGGCATGAGCGCAATACGGCCCTTTCCCCGGTTGCTGCAAAATTCCACAGCACCTTTTCAGGGACGGATGACTCTGTTATAATTCCCACCCGTTCAGATACGATGAAGAGCATCGCAACGATCGACATCCAGGAGCGCAGGACCATGGCGTTTTTTTCAGGCCGACAGGCACGATATGTCTTCTCCTTTTTCGCTGTCTGTGCGTTCGTCATCGGCTTCCTTGCCGCGGCTCATGCCGAAGACCTTCGCATTACGGATATCAGGTTCTGGCAAAGCCCTGAAGAAGCCCAGATCGTTCTCGACCTGAACGGTGTCCCCCGTGTGACGCCCGTCCAGTCGCTTATGGATGGAACAATATTTTTCGATATTGAAAATGTTGCATTCAGGCCGGGCAGGCAGAGCTACCCCCTGAACAACGAGTTCGTCAAGACCCTGAGCGTGCAGGAACGCGTGCGCGGCGGCGTCCGGGTGTTCCTCAAACCGGCGGACGGTGTGATCAACCGCACGTTCGTGCTTCCAGCGAACGCCGACAAGCCGGACCGCATCGTCGTTTTCCTCGGTGAGCCAGCTGTTTCGGCTGAATCAAGGCGTGTTCAGGAGGTCGAAGAGATCCGGCGCCTGAAAGCGGGCAACATCAAGATCGTGGTGATTGATCCCGGGCATGGCGGCGAAGATCCTGGAGCGCGGCACAACGGCATCATCGAAAAGGAGTTCGTTCTTCAGATGGGGCGGCTGGTCAAAGCCTATTTTGACAGAGATCCTCGCTACAAGGCCATTTTGACTCGCTCAGGCGACTATATTATCCCACTCGAGCGACGGAGCCAGATTGCCGCTCGATACGGCGCTGATGCGTTTGTGAGTCTCCACGGCAACTACAACCGGAAACGGGCGATTGCCGGCCTCGAAGTTTATTACGAATCTCCGAAGGGCGCTTCCGGCGAGGCCGAGCGCCTTCTCGTCGAGGCGGAAAACGGGCAGGATGTCGTCGGCGGCGTCGGCGCCTCGCTGAGCGGCAGTTCCAAACAGGTGATCCTCCAGAAACAGGCGGAGGTGATGTTCCAGAGCCGTCAGCTTGCCGAAAAGACAGCTGCCAGGCTCAGTTCAGCCGTTCCCGGCCTGGGACTTCGCGGCGTGAAACGTGCCGGGTTCAAGGTTCTCCACTCGACAGCGATGCCCTCGATTCTCGTCGAGCTTGGGTACATGTCGAATCCGTCTGATGCGGCAAAAATGCGTTCGTCCGATGCAAAGACGAGGCTTGCCCAGTCGGTCTATCTCGGCGTGAGGGATTTTCTCGAAGGCACCATTCAGCAGGGATACGACGCCGGCTACCTCGATTACGTTAAGAAGGTTGAAGAAGAGAAGCGGGCTCGCGCGGAACGCCTCCGCAAGGAGCGAGAGCGCAGAGCCAAGGCACTGGCCGCGAGCAAACCGTACACCGTGAAAAAGGGTGATACGGTCGCTTCCGTCGCAAAGAAATTCAAGGTGACTGTCGCGTCCATTCGCGATCTGAACCAGTTCGGGAAAAAACGCTCGCTGAAATCCGGAGAAACCATTCGCATCCCAGGCCGCTGACATGAACCGGAAGAACGTATCCGGCCGCGAGCGTCCAGGGCGGAGGAGGCTGTTTTGAGTCTGCTCGGCAACCTGAAAATCAAGACGCGGTTGTTCATCACGATGATCATCGTGTCCTCGGTCCTGCTCGGCCTGAATCTGTACATAACCGGAATGATCCGCAACACGGTCAAGTCGCAGATTCCTCTCCAGGTTCAGACGTTGTTGACATCCGAAACGAATCGGCTCGAAACGATCATCGAGTCCTATGAGAAGCTCACCCGGTTCATTTCGAAGCTCGATGCCACCGTGCAGTTCCTTTCCTGGACGATACAGCAGCCCGATGCTGTCGATGTGATCGAGCAATGGCGCAAGGCGTTGCACTCGCCGATGGCCCAGATGTCAAAAATCGGCGGTCGGGGTACCGGTGAAATCGCAGAAATCGCGATCCTCTCTCTCGACGGCAAGACCCGATACCGGATTGGCCGCGGTGGGGGAGCCCTGTCCCTGGAGGCAGCTCCTTATGAATCGTTGGTTTCCGACCTCGTCATCGCATCGATGGCGGATGATGTGTATTATAAATCTCCTATTATACTTGCTCGCGAATCGATGTTTTCCCATGCCAGCAAGAGCGTCCCAGGACAGACGCCGCAACATTCGGCGGACGAAACGCCCCAACCGGACGGACCTTCCTCGGTCGAAGAGAGCAACGTGCGAGTCATGTACTGCGGTCTGCCGGTCTTTTCCGAAGGGCACATCATTGGGGCAGCCCTCATCGGCATCGATCTCGAAAACCTGTTGAACGGCGTGCCTTCGGCGCTCGATTCGTTGAACGGCAAAGCCTCGCTCGTGACGTCCGATAAAATACACTATGGTTTCTATATTGCTCACTCTGATATGAGCCTGGTCCTGGACCCGAAGCAGAACATCTGCATCAATACCGACGAAATCGACATCCAGGATGCCGCCGACCGCATTCTCCAGGGAAGCGCGGCGATCGCAAAATTCATGACCGGCAAGCGCGACAACCTGTTCGTCGCTGCCTCTCCGATCCGGAATACGAACTGGGTCATGCTCGGCATCGTCGATTCGAAGGGCATGCTCGGGGCGCTCGATGAGGCGCAGAAGTTTTCGATGTTCCTGATCTTTTTCGGTCTGTTTGCGATGACGGCCATCACGATGATGGTCATTCGCGGTGTCGTCTTCTCGATCAACGGAGTGTCGATGGGCCTCGAGGAGATTTCGCGCGGTCGCGGCGACCTGACGAAGCGCATCGCGGTGCTCGGCCGGGATGAAATGTCCGAGGTGTCCGATCGTTTCAATAAGTTCATCGGGTATATTCAGCGGCTTCTCCTCCAGATCCAGGACATCATCAACCGCCTGTTCGGCATGTCGAACCAGATTTCCGACGCGACCTCGCAGGTCAATGAGTCGGTCCAGAAAATTCTTGGAAACACTCAGCGGATCACGAAGGCGACGCGCGAATCGGCCCTGACGCTCGAAAAGACCGCCGCCGCAATCCAGGAGATCTCGGCCAACGCCCAGCTCGTCGCGAAACGCTCGAACCGCGCCTACGAAGAGTCTGTCCAGAACCGCACCAAGGCGAACCAAGGCATGGAATCGGTGCGCGAGGCTTCTGCGACGATCAAGGGTATCGAACGGGCCGTCGGCGACTCGTCGCGTGTGCTCGAAGAGCTGAAATCCCAATCCAGGCGCATCGGAAAAATCGTTCTGACGATCACCGCGATTTCCCGCCAGACGAACCTGCTCGCGCTGAATGCCGCCATCGAAGCGGCCAGGGCTGGAGAACAGGGAAAGGGCTTCGTCGTCGTAGCCGAAAACGTGAAGAAACTTGCCGAACAGAGCGCCAAGGCCGCCGAGGAGATCGGTGCCCTCATCGGCGAGATTCAGCACAAGACGAACAAGGCCGTCGACGAGATGACTCAGGGTAAAGAGAAGGTCCAGGAAGGCGTCGGAATCATCAATCGGGCGGGTGGTCTGCTCGTCGAGATCGGCATGGCATCAGAATCCGTCAACGTTCAGGTCCAGGACATCAGCAAGTCGAGCGCGGAGCAGAGCAGAAACATCGAGGCTGTCAGCTCCGCCATCGAAAACCTCTCGCTTACGACGAAGACCACGACAAGCGAAATCGACCAGGTGCTCGACTCGATCAAGCTCCAGAAAGACAATATCTTCGAGATGGCGCGTATCACCAAGCATCTGGCGATGGTTTCCGAAGAACTCAAGCGCATGCTCACCAACTTCGTGCTGGAGATCCGGGAAGACGCTCCGCCCGCGGAAGAGCCCGTTGCCGACGGCCAGCCGGGCGAAGCCGGGGAAGAAGATGCCGGCGCGAAATCGACAGGCGATGGCCGGCAGCCTCCGCCCGGCAAACCGACCGCCTGATAATCACGAAACGCAGAAACGCCCCCGAACCTTTGTTCGGGGGCGTTTCACGGAACGAATACTGAGTCTGCCCGTCCGCTCATCCTGAGTTTGTCGATGGGGGAGAGCAATCGTGCCTCGACAGGTTCAGCACGAACGGGGACGAGTTTATGACGGAGATACGACCTGTTTGGAGATGCTGGTGAATCTCAGAAGGACGTCAGGGAGT
>JAGOCE010000299.1 GCA_017998915.1 Candidatus Ozemibacteraceae bacterium | reverse complement strand
CGTCAAAGCCGAGCAGGACCTCTACGCGGCCATCGTTGATGAAAGCCTCGCCGTGAAGCTCGGGCGGAACGACTGGAATCCAGGATCCGGGTTCGAGCTCCTGGCAAGCGGCGACCAGTATGCCGTCTGGGGAAAAAAGGCGTCCAGGAGCAGACGCTGATGTAAGGAAAAGGCAACCAACGCCCGCGCTCGTTGTACACGATGCGCGGGCGTTTTGTTTTTGTTTCGGATCCTGCGATGTCGATCTATCAGCGCATGTCTGAAGATGGATGCGTAAAAAGCGGTGTACAACGCGCGCGAAGGTTTACATAAAGTATTATTCGTAAAGTGTACAGTGCCTTGTTTCGGAGCGGCAGGGCGTGGCGCGCGTGAAAGAGTACAGAGGGCAAGAGTACAGTCTATTTTCCGGGGAAGCGGAAAAGCTGTATAGGATCGGTGATCCCAAGAGTGACGAGATTGAAACGAAGATTCCAGATGCGACCGTAGCTCATGAGGATGACCGCTCCCATGGCGAGGACGAAGAAAAGCAGAAGTCTTCGGGTGTTCCCTGCCTGGAACTGTGAACTGGCATACCATTCGCTGATATGAAGGAGGACGTAGCTCGTCGTGGCGACAATCGTGAAGATGAAGCCGGAGAAACGGGCATCCTGGGCGGCGATGGCACGAAAATCGCCCATCGGGCCGGCTGCGGCGACGCCTGCGCGGGCTGCGATGTCTGCCAGTTCGGGGTAGAACCCCGTGATCAGTTGAGCGAGAAGAGTGGCGGTGAGAGCAAATGTCCAGGCCGAAATGCGGGGCAGGCGGTCGTCTTCCGAATGATGGACCGGATGCCAGACGGCGAGAAGCGCCGGAACCGCGAGAAGCGTGCCGTCGCCCCAGAGGCCGCAGGCGATGATCCCGATGGAGATGACCGCGCGCATAAGAGAACTCGGTCGGTTTTTCGTGGTGGAGGCAAGGGCTGCACCAAGAGCGAGGAGAATCAGAAACGACTGAATTTCTGAAAAATACGACGATGTCATCACGAGGAACGTTGCGACGAGAAGGCTGGAAATGAGCCCTTTGTCGGCGTAATGGAGGGTGAGCGACGCTGGCGCCGATGTTGATTCAGGCATCTCGAACGTGTGGGGCAGCTTGGGAATTTCGAGGGCGAGAAGCCGAATCGATGGGAATTTCGACGAGAGCGGGATTTCCAGAAGGGTGTTCAGCCGCGGGGGGCGGATGGTTCGGAGCAGGTAGACGCCCGAGTCCTGCATGGCGATCGATGGGGTTTCGAGCATGTCCTGGATGCGACGTTCGGCCAGGTGGGGATCGTAGGCATAGAGCGTACGGACGGCCGCCGCTTTCACGCGGTTGTCCGGCGAGGCGGTCAGTCGGACGAATTCGTCTCGGAGATGCGGCGTGCGACAGAGGCTCAGGCCTTCGAGCGTGTTCGCGACGACCCGGGGATCGTGGTGTCGGAGAAATGGTTCGAGCGCGGCCGGGATGCGTGGATCGTTCAAGCGGGGAATGCGCTTTACGAGAAAGGAGACCTTGAAGAGATCCGTCTCGGAGGCCAGAAACTCGAGCAGCGGGCCTGCAAGGGAAGGGACTTCGCTTTCGGTGAGCCGGTCGATCGCCTCGAAGGCCACATACCGGCTTCCGAGGCGCATTTTGTTCAGCAGGATTTCCTGTCGGGTGAGATGGGCCGTGTCAGTGGCGGCATCATTCTTTGCTTCCGATGCCATTTCCGAGGCGCGACGCTGGGGGGAAACCTGCAGGTCGAGCTTGTTACGGGCTTTGCGGGCGAAGTAGCGGACCTGCGGGTCGGGATCGAGCAGGAGCTCCGTTACGATCGGCAGGAGAAGATCCGCATCGAGCGGGGTGAGGCCCTCGTGCGAGCCGATCGTGTTGAGAATGGCCTGTTGATCGCTGTCACTGCCCTTTTCGAGAAGCAGCCGGGCGAACTCTGTCCAGGTCGCAGATACGGTATCGGTGATCGGCATGTGCGTATCCTACCACACTCTGGGACCGATCGAGTCGTTCGCCGATGATGCCGATATTTCGGCACTTTCTCGCAGGGAATCGCGTGGAAAAGCTTGGAGAGCCGAAAGCCGGGCTGGCATTTCCATTGCTTACGATGAACGGTTTTTCATTTTGTCCGTGATCGTTGCGATCGGCGGAATCGGAGGCATTCGGATGAGCTCGATGGGTACCTTCCTGCGGGGGGCTGTGTGCGGTGCGATGGTTGCCGTCGCCGGCGTGGCGGGCGCGGCGATCGACGTGAGCGTGGATCGCAGTTTCAATACGGACGTGACCGTGTCGGTGCCGGCGCTTCGTTTTACGAAGCTGCAGATTCAGCGGCGGCCGGTGACGGCCTTGTTCATGAAGGACGCCTGTCCGACGCTCGTGAAAGGTGAGCCGGAACTGCCCGTCATTTCGACATTTCTTATGGTTCAGAACGAGGGAAAGCCTTCGGTGAAGGTTTTCGACAGCTCGTTCGAAACGATTTCGGTCGATGGAGCCATTTTGCCGAGCCGCGGACCGTTGTCGCGGTCCGAAGACCCTTCCTCGGTTCCCTACGAGTTCGGAGCGGTTTATGAACGTGATGCCTGGATTCCCGCAGACAAAGACCTGGTCAGGATCGAGAAGCCGTTCGTGTTTCGCGACGTGCGCGGCGTGCGGATGACCTTTTCCCCCGTGCAGTATAACCCGGCCAGGAACCAGATCAGGGTCTACAAGAGTTTCCGCGTTCGCCTCGAAAACGGAACCGCCGGAGCGCCGACGGGCCGCCGGCGGAGCGTCGCGATTTCGAGCGTATTCGAACCAATATACAAAAAGACGTTCCGGAACTTCGCGCCCATGGCCCAGCGGCTGCAGCGCCTCGGCGAGAGCGGGCGGCTGGTGATCGTCACGCCGGACGAGTTCGCCGACGCCGTCATGCCCCTGATGGCCTGGAAGCTCAAGTGCGGCGTCGATACGCATGTCGTCAGGCTCAGCGAACTCGGTGGCTCAACGCCTGAAGCCGTGAAGGCCTATCTCCAGGGCGAGTTCAATACCAAGCCGTTCACGCATGTCATCCTGGTCGGCGATGCTCAGCAGATGCCGACGCTGAAAGGTGTCAGGGAAGGCGCCGACTCCGATCCGTGCTACATGAAACTTGCCGGTGACGATAATGTACCTGATGCTATTATAAGCCGTATTTCCGCGACGACCCTCGAAGAGGTCGCATATCAGGTGGCGAAGTTCATCACATACGAGCGGTTCCCGAGCGAGGGTGCCGACGCGGCATGGTATACGAAGCTGATGGGCGTTGCCAGTTCCGAGGGGACGCCGACGGATTTCGAGCGCATGGACGAACTTCGTGCCGCCATGCTGAAGGGCCGCTTCTCATCGATGGATCAGATATACGACGCGAAGACGCCGTCGGGCGGCGGTGTGTCCCCGTTCCCGCCCCATACGATGCCCGGCGGCCCGTGGGGTCCGTGGGGCCCGTATTTTGCGACGGCTCGCGACGGGGTCGCGACGAACTCGACGGACGCGGCAGGCACGAGCGCCGCGGGCACCGCTTCCCCGACAGTACCGGCGTCTTCGATGAAGGATCGTATTGCGGCGGGCGTGAACGAGGGCCGCGGCATCATCAACTACATCGGCCACGGCAGCAAGGAACGGTGGGTCAGTTCGGGATTCAACGTCAGCGACTGCGCGTCGAGGCTCGCCAACGGCTGGCGCATGCCTCTTGTCATCAGCGTCGCCTGCGTGAACGGCGATTTCGCCCGTGGAACCGACTGTTACGCCGAGGCCTGGATGAAGACCGGCGACATCGAGAACCCACGCGGCGCCGTGGGTTTCATGGGGGCTTCCACCAACATGAGCTGGGTTCCGCCCACCGTCGTCCAGGCCGAGATCAACACGAATTATATATTGAACGAAACATACAAGACCGCCGGTGCCCTGATGATGAACGGCGTCATGAAGGGCCTCGAACAGTTCGGCACCGAGGACAAGAGCGAGGGTGTTCGCATCGCCGAGCAGTGGCACTGGTTCGGTGACGGCTCGATGCTCGTTCGCACCAAGGCCCCGCGCGGTATCGAGGTGAGGACGGCCGTCGAGAACACCGGTTCCGAGAGCTCCGTCGCCGTGACGGTGGTCGATACCGAGGGCAAGCCGGTCGAGGGGGCCCAGGCGACCTGCTACACCGAGCGCTTCGAGACGATGGGGACCTGTGCGACCAACGCCGAGGGAAAGGCCGTGGTCATCGTCCCCGCGACGTCCGGAACCGACGGTTTCATCTCCGTTGTCGGACCGAACCTCGTGCCCGTCGTCGATCGGAAGCTGACATTCTGACATACATACCTGCCTTTTCGCCGGGTCGGTGTTCTTTGCCGATCCGGCGAATTTTTTCTCCTGGGCCGCATGCCCTGCTTCCGGTGTTGCGGGGCGGCCTTGCGAGCGCATCTGTTGCGCGGCGGGCGGGAGGCTGGTATTGTGCTTTCTGTCATGAACGAAACACAAACGTGTGATCACGACTCCATTCTGGAAGCGGCCAGGCGCGCTCTGGCCGACGAGGCGGAGGCGATACGCGCCGCCGCGGCCAGGCTGAACGGCGAAATTTTACGCGCCGTCGATCTGATCCTGACATCCCGTGGGCGATTGATCGTGTCGGGAATGGGAAAATCCGGCCTGGTCGGCAAGAAAATTTCGGCGACGCTTTCCAGCACCGGGACGCCGTCTTTTTTTCTGCATCCGGCAGAGGCGCTTCACGGCGACCTTGGGATGGTGACGGAGCAGGACGTTTTGCTGCTGCTCTCGAACTCCGGGGAGACCGACGAGATCGTGCGGCTGATTCCCTTTCTTCGGCGGATCGGTGCGCGCATCATCGCTCTCGTCGGAAATGTCACATCGACCATGGCGAGCATGGCCGATGTGGTGCTCGATGCCTCCGTTGCACGCGAGGCATGCCCGATGAATCTGGCCCCCACCAGCTCGACGACCGTCGCCGTTGCGATGGGGGACGCGCTTGCCATCGCTCTGATCGAGGCACGCGGATTCCGCGAGAAGGATTTCGCCTACCTGCATCCTTCGGGAAGCCTCGGGCGAAGATTCCTGACCGTCAGGGATTTGATGCACACGGGCGAACGTATTCCGGTCGCGTCGCCTGACATGCCGCTGAAAGAAGCCATTCTCGCGATGTCACGCGGCGGATTCGGGGCCCTCGTGATCGCGGACCAGGCGGGATGCCTGCTCGGCGTGTTCACGGATGGCGATCTGCGCCGCTATTTCGAACGATCGAACGGCGCTCTCGATGTGTCGCTGTCGAGCGTCATGACGAAGCAGCCCCGTCGTACATCCCCGGATCGCCTCGCCATGGAAGCCCTCAAGACGATG
>JAGOCE010000017.1 GCA_017998915.1 Candidatus Ozemibacteraceae bacterium | reverse complement strand
ACGAGTTCGATTGGCTGCTCGCGATGCCCGAAGGGGGATATGCGACCGAAACGTTCCACGGAACCAATATCTTCGGCAAGGGAACGGCAACCCGCCTTGCCACGCAGTTGATGCTCGCCTCGATCGGCCAGTATAATATGTGGAATGGTATTGAATCCCCAGGTGGCGCGAAGGAAGATGCGGCGCTGCTCGTGACGAGCGGCATGGCTGACTCGACGTTTGGTGACGATGTCGTTTCGACGATGCTGCGCAACATGGGAAATTTCACGATCAGTTCCAACGAGATCGGCGCGGCGGCGGTCTACATGGATGTCATTCGGAACGTGACCGGGGCTGCGGTGGCGGGCATCGGCGCGTATCACTACTCGTACAGCCTGACCGCGCGGTTCTTCGAGGAAATCGCGGCGGCGATGCCCCCTTCCGGCGATGGAATGCGCCTGTTCATCGTTTCGAACCGGCCGTGCACGCTGGGGCATCCCGGCCTGGACGACGATCGGAAGTTCTCGCGACTGTTCGACCGTCTCGATCCGCCGGACGTGCTTCTCAGCGACGTCGTCAGGTTCGAGGGACACCGCGTGATCCTGGCCGCCCTCAACTGCCGGCAGGCCTGGAATTATTACCTGGTGGGCGTTCTCCCCTGGGACCTCGTCGAGGAGCGGATTCGACTGCTCTATTCCCGGCTTGCCGCCGTTGCGGCCTGCATGAGCCTGATTCTCGTCGTGCTCTGCCTCCGGGTTTGGCAGGGGATCATCCGCCCGGTTTCGACGCTGATGGCGGGCGTCGATGCAATGGAGGACCGGCGGCTTGAGCACCGTATCTCGATCGCGACCGGCGACGAGCTCGAGCGGCTTGCCGAAACGTTCAACGAAACCCTCGCCGGAATGGAGGAGTTGGAAGTCGCGAAGATCGTCCAGCAGAAGCTGCTGCCGTCGGGCGAGGTATCGACGGAGGCGTGGGCATACCGGGGGGTCAGCGAGATGTCGAGCGAAGTCGGTGGCGATTATCACGATGCCCGGGTGTGCGCCGACGGAAGCATCGTCTTCATGCTCGGCGATGTTTCCGGCCACGGTGTTTCCGCTGCGCTCGTCGTCGCGATGGCCAAGGCGGCGTTCGGAAATCTTGTCAGATCGGGCGTGACCGATCCGGGGGCCCTGCTGGAACAGATGAATGCCGTTCTGCTCTCGACCACGCGGAAGCTCAAGATGATGACCGCCCTCGCAGGCCTCCTGAAACCGGACGGAACGATGCTCCTGGCCAATGCCGGCCACTGCTATCCGGCGGTTCTCCGGAAGGGCGCGGGAGCCAGCTTCGTGATGCGCCAGGGAAGTTTTCCGTTGGGCGTGAGGAAGCGGGGAACATGGCCTTCGACAAACATCGCGCTCGAGCCTGGGGATCGTCTTCTGGCGTATACGGACGGCATTCCCGAGGCCATCGATCGGAGCGGACGGCCGCTTGATTATGAACGGTGGCAGCGTATCATGGACGAGGAGTCGTCGGAGGAGGACGCAATGAAACTGATTTCGCGCCTGCACTGCCGACTTCGTGATTTTACGCAGCCGGTGAGGTGGGGCGATGACGTGACGATCACGATCGTCACCCGCATCGAGCGCGGAAGGAGAAAGGAGCATCATGAACGGCAATGAATCCGGCGGAGCCACCGTGTTCCGTCTCAGACTCGAGATAACCGGTCTCTCCCCGTCGGTCTGGCGAGTTGTTGATATACAAAATAATATAATATTGTCTGAACTGCACAAGGTTCTCCAGGCTGTCATGGGATGGAGGAACGAGTATCCGGCATGCTTCGTGGCTCCTGCCGGGACGCACCCGATCGGCGAATGGCCCGAGGCATCGAGCGGACCGGCCTTCCAGACGCTTGCCGAACTGCTCGACAACCCGAATCGCGAGTTCGCCTACGACTACGAGCCGGACGAATCATGGCGCGTGGTGTGCCGTCTCGAGTCGGAGCGGCCTCAGAGTGCCGATGACGAGCAGCTTCCGTGCTGTGTCGACGGGGCCCGGTCCGCACCGCCGGACGGCGTGGGCGGGCGCGAGGGGTATGCAGATTTCCTGCGCATGCTTGACGATCCCGATGCCGACGAGGACGAGCTCGAGGACATGCTCGAGTGGGCCGGAGGGGATTTCGATCCCGAGGCGTTCGATCTTGCGGCGGTGAACCGCCGGCTGAAAAAAATCGCGGCATGAAACGCCTGCCCGCCTCATGACGATTTCCGATGTCCGGCAGGTGGCCGGCCGAAGGGTGCTCGCCCCGGCCGTTCCCTCGACCGGGCTGGTCGCGGCCGTCTGGCTGTTCTTGTTTGCGCTTCCGCTGCTGTTCCTGCTCGTCCAGGTCGACGTTTGGCTCGACGGTGAGGAACGATGGCGGGAACTCGCCGTCCGGCGTGGGATGCTCGATGTCATGCGGGAACTCCAGCCCAGGCTCTCACCGGCGAGACGTCTCGAAGACGGGCTGGGCGCGATCGAAGCCCGCCTCGGATTTCCCGACCCGCGGATCGGGCGATCATGGCGGGCGGCACGGGATTATCCCGGCCTCGATCCCGACGCGTTCGGCAACAAACTGATCGGCGAATGCCGGCGGAACATCGGGTGTGAACCTGTCTTCCTGCTCGCCGCCGGGGCTGATGGAAGAAACCCTTTCCTACGCATCGATCGGTCACTCATGGACGGGGCGCCGCCCCGCGCGGCCACGATGCAGCCCGTCTGGCTCTCGGTTTCCGGCTGGCTGGAGCGTGCCGACTGGCTCGGTGATGCCGGGACGGAGCAACTCCGCCGCCGCTGGGGAGGCGCCTCCGCCGCGGGTCTCAGGACGCGGCGACAGGGGCTCCTCCAGCGCCTGTTCGGGGACGATCCCTTCGTCCGCAGCACATGGGGAACGGCAAGTCCCTTCCTGCGTATGTGCCCCGGAGGTGGGTTGTATCTGGCCTATGCGAACTTTCTCCCTGCCGGGCCGAAGCCCGAAGACGCCCTGTTGGGAGGCTACCTGGCCGTGTTCCGGGTTTCCGATCTTCCGCGCAGATTTCTGCTGAAGCCCATTCTTTCGATGCCGGACGGGGGAGTCTCGCGGAGGCTCGTGGTGGTGCCGCGCCTGACACGGGTTCGGACCGGCCTTCGGCTCGAGTGTGCTCCGCCGATGGAACTGCTTCAGGAATGGTGTCTGGGACGGGATACCAAACCATACAGCCTTCTGCTCCGGCGAGACATCGAGAACCTACGTCATCCCTTGCGTCACTGGCAGCCATGGCTTCGCGCGGCATTTTTCCTCGCCGTTTTCGGCAGCGGCATTTTCGCTCTTCTCGTGACCGGCGGATTCCGCCTTCCGCTGCGCCTCCGCGGTCAGATCGCCGTCGCCGTCGGCGTCGCGACCGTTCTCCCTTTGCTTGCCTGCACGGGCGTGATGCTTTCCTATCTCGATTATCGACGGGACATCGACCGGGAGCGGCAGACAACCATGATCAACGAGCGCCTCGAACTCCTTGAAAACGGCCTCTCCGGCCACCTGGAAACGGCCAAAAAACGTCTCTGGCGGATGATGCAGGACCTGAGCCGCAGGATCGAAACAGCTCCCGATCGCGTTCCACAGCTCCTCGAACGGATCAGAAAAAGCGCTGGAGCCCCGGTCGCCCTGCTGATCACCCAGGACGGAGTCGAGCACGTTGTTTTCCAACCCGGGATCTCTCCGAAACTCCGGGAAATGGCAGAGCGACTGGCCGAGACGCCTCGCACCGCGTCGGTGCGGCTCTTTCTCACGAGCGGCTGCTTCACCGAAGCCGATCTCGACGAGCCGCCACGCGCGAAGCTCTGGACGAGGCGGAGGCGCGCGATTGCCGACAACATGGGAAAAATCGACGTCACGACACTGCTGAGCGTCGACGGCCGCGAAATCGACCCGAAATTCTCCGGCATCACCGACAGCATTCTGTTTCAGTTCATGGTCAAGTCGCACATCAGGAGTCCCGGCCGTCTGGAAGGGCTTTTCTACGTGATGTATAGGCGGTCTGATATCATCCGGATGTATTTCGAAAGCCTCGAACGACGCAACGAACGATCATCCGACACCGACGGCGACATGACGATCGATTTCGCATCCTTCGTAACGACCGGCGGAGATCGGCCAAGGCTCGATGGAAAGACCACCTGGCCCCGTGCGGCCGGCGTCGATGCGCAGCTTCTCGCTCTCGCGAATCGGGCGCTGATGATCCCCGAAGGGTCCGCCCAGGAACTACCGGCCCCGGAAGGGGAGATCGCGGTCGTGCGGTCGTTCGCGGGATTCCCGGGGATCGTCGTCGGATGCGCACGACCGTCGGCCCCGGGCTGGACGATCTGGAAAAACCGGCTCGTGATCGGTGGCTGGTGCGTCTATGCCCTGCTGCTCACGGCGTTCGTCGTGTTCGTGCTGACGCGGAACTTCGCCATCCCTCTCGAGCGCGTCAATGCAGCGGGGCGGGAAGTCGCCGCCGGACGGTTCGATATCGCTCTCTCTCTTCCGACCGGCGACGAGTTCGAACACCTCGCGTCCGAGTTCAACGAGATGACGGCCGGGCTTCGCGAGCGGGAGCATCTTGCACGGTTCGTCTCGGATGAAGTGCTGGCGACGGTTCGTGCCGATGACATCTCTGGTCTGCATCCGGGCGGGGAGCGTCGTAACGTCGGCGTGCTGTTCGCCCATCTCGTGGGATTCGATCGAATCGCGGCGCAGGCATCGGTCGATCAGACCTTCCGCCTCCTGGACGATCTCCTGCCGGCCATGGAGCGAGTGATTCGGCTCCACGGCGGAAGCCTCGACAAGGTCGTCGGCGACGGTGTGATGGGGGTTTTCCACCCGGCTGACACGCCGGCCGCCGTACGGGCCGCGGCAGCAGCGCTTGGGATTCGGCGGGTTGCCGCCGGGCTGAGCCGAGAGAGGCATCAATTCAGCATTGATGTGCTTCGCGTGTCCGTGGGTTTTGTCACGGGGAACGTCGTCTGTGGCCGGATCGGCTCCCGCACAGGACGCCTCGATTACACGGTCATCGGAGACGCGGTGAATCTCGCCGCGCGTCTGGAGGCGGAGAGTCGTCGCCGGAGCGATGTGCCGATCCTTCTCGACGACGATACGGCCGCGGTGGCGTCGACGGCGTTCGACTGCGCGCCGCTTGGAACGATCACGGTCAAGGGGCGTCTGAAGCCCGTTCGGATTTTCGGACTCGCCGATCGGGAGTTCGTTGCATGAGCATCCGGAACATCGGCCTCGAGCGGGGAAGCCGTTCCTGGAAGGGTGTGATTGCTCTCATCTGGCTGTTGTTCATGGCGCTGCCTGCGATCGGATTGCGTAGCGCCGTCACCGCATGGCTTGACGACGAGGAAAAGGGGATGCGTGCCGCCGCCAGGAAACAATTGATCGAGGAGATGCACCAGTTCAAGGCCGAGATTGACACGGCAAAATCACTGGAGCACGTCCTCGGCGGCGTCATGCGCGAGCTGGGATTCGGCGACGGCATTCCGGCCTCGGTTGCGGTGAAGCTCACCGGATACGGACAGGCCGAGTTCGACCGGCTGTGTGACGATCTCGTCGGGCGAATCGGCATCAGGCCTGCCGTGTCGGCCCTGGTAATACCCTCGAACGGCAGGATCCTGGTCAGGGCCGAGCCGAGCCTCTTCCCCGGCCGTCGCATCAACGACGTCGAACAAGAGGTCGTCGCCATTTTGAAACCTCTTCTCATCTATCCCGGGGCCGGCGAGAAGACGGCGGACGCGTATGGGCCGGCGAAGGCGCTCTCCTTTGACCGGTCGGAAGCCCTCTTTGGAGGCGATTTCCATCTCGCCGATCCCGCCCGGGGTGTTCAGAAAGACGTGGCCCACTTCTGCGGCACTGCGAACGTCTACACCGCCGTCGACTGGGCTACCACGGAGCCGGCCATGAGCCAATTCTCGTCGCAAAAATGCTCCGCCCTGTTCATGAACCTCTTCCACGAACGGTCGATCGTGCTGAAGTCCCTGCTGAAGTCGCCTCTCTCCAGGTCGGTTTTTCCGCTTGTCAGGCGTGGCATTTCGGGCGTGAGGAGCGGCGACCTTCCGAAATTCGTCAGCCGGCCCGGCTTTCTCGCGTTTCTTCAGGCGCCGCCGCTCGAATGGGGCGACGAGAACCTCTGGCACGGGGGAGGCATCTCTCCTCGCCGGGGATTGCGCCCGGTGTTTTCGGTGACGGCGGCCCCCTCCCTGCTGAGGCACCCGTGGCGTAACCGGCTTCCCTGGTTCGACATCGGCCTCCTCCTGGCCGTCGGCGGAACGGCCCTGCTTGGTCTGAGAATGGCGCTGTTCGGATACTCGCTTGGAAACGGCCTGCGAAGCCGGGTTGCCTGGGGATTCGCGTTCGGAGCGATGATTCCCTGCTGCGGGTTCGCCATGATGGCCACCGCGTCGGCGAAGGCTGGTGAGAACCGTTCCCCGCAGGCTGTTCTCGCGCACATGTCCCGTCAGCTTCAACGGCTCGATGACGGGCTGAGCACCGCGCGGATCGTGCGCGCAAAGTCGATGCAAACCTGGGCTTCACGCATCGTTTCTCGGATGGAGCCCGGAGCGGCGATTCCCCCGAACGGCGTTATCGCGGCGTATCTGCGGAAGATTGTCGATCGAGGACTTGTCAGGACCGTTCTCGCCTTCACCGCCGACGGACGCGACCTGGGCGAGACGGATTACGATGTCCGTTCCGCGTATGCCCCCCTGCAGACGCTCATGAAGGGCTTTTCGCAGGATACTCTCAACAGGCTGGGTGGGCGGGGCGGAGACGAGGGACCGCATGGAGGGGGCCTCGAGTCGACGATCGACCTGGCCCACGCCATCACGTCGGAATACATGGACGAGTCGTATATCCGGAATCTGCACGCGAACGCGCCCCTGCTGTACAGGAACCCCTTCGGCGATTTCAGCCAGTTCATGAGCGCCCAGATCGCGCCCCCGGCGGCCCCCGGCGTCCGCCCGGTGATCGTGCTCATTTCCTACGGAGGTCTCGAGGCGATATCGACCCAGTATATGAGGCGCCTCCTGAAACGGGCACCGGAATGCCTGTTTGAGCGACATTCCGGATGGAATATAAAATATATAATATATCATATCAGACATTATGCTCCTCCTGCTCTTTCGGAGAATTTGCTTGGACTCGACCAGCATCTCTGGAATACATACAGGACGCTTGCCGATGTCAGCCTGCGCCGGCGGATGGGCCGACTCTATGACGCTCTGCCCGAACAACCCGGCGCCGTCGCTGCGACCAGAATGTTCACCTACGGCGATCTGACGGGCGTCGCGGTGGCTGTCCCGGATGGACAGCCCCACGGCCAGGACTGGAAGGGAGTGGCGGCCGCCATCATCTGCGCCTGGTCGGTGGTGACCCTCGCGACGGCGCTGTTCCTGACGCTTCCCTTCCCCGTGTTCCTCGATGCGACCCGCCGCACGGCCCGCGGGGAATACGACTGGCGTCTTTCGCTCGACCGTCCCGACGAGTTCGGCGACCTGGCCGCCGTGTTCAACGGAATGGCCCGCGGCCTGTGGGAACGGGCCGGCATGGCGCGGTTCGTTTCAGACGGCGTTCTTACGGCCGTTAAAATGAAGGCCGATGCCGGAACCACGAACCTGACTGCCGGCGGCGAGCGACTCACGGCGGCCGTGCTGACGTCGGACATTCGCGGTTTCACGACGCTGTCCGAAAGCAACGCCCCGGAGGACGTCGTCGCTTTGCTGAACGACTACTTCACCCTGATGGAGGAGCCGATCAAGGCCGCGGGAGGGACGATCGAGACGTATCTCGGAGACGCGATCGTCGCCGTATTCCCGCCTGACCCGATGGGGGATGCGCCCGAAATGCGCGCGGTGAAAGCCGCATTCGGTATGCGGAAGGCGCTCGCCCGGTTCAACATCATGCGGCGGCAGGAAGGCCGGTTCACGATCGAGACGGGCATTGGCGTGGCGGCCGGAACGATTCTCTGGGGCCGTCTCGGTGGCGAGGACGGCCGGCTGCTTCCCACCCTGGTCGGTATCCCCGCCGACCGGGCTGCCCGGTGCGAGGCCGCGACGAAGGGAAAAGGCGGCAGTGGCATCATCGTCGACGAAAACGTCTGGAAAAGCCTCGCAGGCCGCTTCCCAGCCGAGTCGCTGTCTCTCGACGAAGAGACCCTCTACCTGCTGTCCTGAAGAACCATGGATTTCCCGAGATGAACGACCTCACCCTCTTCGACAGGCTCAGGGCGAACGGTGTGGCGGGACTCCATCCCGGTCACGTTCCTTGGCGCAATGATGCGTCATTCTTCTGCGTGCAACAAAAACGCCCCGCTTCCGCGAGGCGTTTTCGTGAATCCGGTCGATCGGTATCCGATCAATAATTTTCCGTCCAGACCTGGAAATATTCCTGCGGATGCTCGCAGGCCGGGCACTGCTTGGGGGCGCTCTCGCCCTCGTGGATGTGGCCGCAGTTGCGGCAGATCCAGGAGGTCTTGGCGTCCTTCTTGAACACCTTCTGGTTCTTCACGTTCTCGAGAAGCTTGCGGTACCGCGCCTCGTGGTGCTTCTCGACCTTGGCGATCATGCGGAACGCCGTCGCGACATCCTTGTAGCCTTCCTGCTCGGCGACGTCGGCAAATGACTGATACAGCGATGTCCACTCTTCCTTCTCGCCGTCGGCCGCATACTGGAGGTTCTTGGCCGTGTCGGCGAGGGCGACGGGATAGCCGGCCTCGTGGATCGTCACGACCTGCTCGTTCATGCCATGGTGCAGAAGGCGCTTGAGGAAGACCTTGGCGTGCTCCTTCTCGTTCTCGGCTGTCTCGATGAAAAAGTCGGCGATCTGCGGCAGGCCTTCCTTGCGGGCGACCGACGCGTAGTAGGAGTATCTGTTCCTCGCCTGGGACTCGCCGGCGAACGCTTTCAGAAGGTTTTCACACGTCTTCGATTTCTTGAAGTCGGACATTGATGTTCTCCTTGCTCTTGAGGTATCCGGGATCACCCCGGGATTGTGCTGGACACGACCGGAATACTTTACCCGAAGGAAAAAAGGAAGGCAAGTCCCGGCAACGGGAAAATGGGAAAATCGTAGTTGAACATATATAATTACTTATTTCGAAGGAGCCGGAAGCACCTTCGAATCGTTCAGAAATTGGAGGATGACAGACTCGAAGGGATCCGGCGGCGGGCGATGAGCCTGAACGTGGCCCGCATCCGGCACGATCATCTCTTTTGCCGCGGGAACGGCAGCCTTGAGCCTGTCATGGTCTTCCCGCGTCGCCCGGGGATCGAGGCCGTCGTGGATCAGGAGCAAGGGCCGGCCGCCGACCCCTTTGATGGCATCGACGGGCCGGTTCGAGGCGTAGTCGATGCCGCTTCTCACTTTCGCCAGGAAGAAAAGCCCGTCGAGCAGGAAACTGTCGGGGATGCCGCTGACGCGCCGAACATCGCGTGCCGCGATGTTCCGAAGCTCGGCGAAGCTGGATTCGAGAATGAACGCCCCGATTCGCCCAAGCCTGGACGAGCCGTTGGCGAGGGTGGCGGCCCCCATCGAGCGGCCATAGGCCGCAAGCGGCATCGTCGGGGGCAGAAACCCGTTCGTCTCGGCGGCTTTGATGACCGCATCGACGTCTTCCCATTCGTGAAGGCCGATCGCCGTATGACACCCCTCGCTGAGACCGTGGGCGCGGAAATCCAGGGCCAGGATGTTGTATCCCGCTGCGTGGAGGAACTCGGCCATGTCGAGGATATGGAGATGGCTGACGCAATGACCATGACAGAGGAGCACGGCGCCTGCCGCCGGGTTGCCCGGATACCACCACGCTGCGATCTTCTGGCCCGATGCATTGTTGGCAATGAAGGGAGTTCCCGGAATTGTCGGCACCTTGTTCGGGAGACCCCCGCGAACGGGATACAGAAGGATATTCGACAGTGCGATCGAAAGAAATCCGCTGCCCGTGCCGAGCAGAGCCACGACCAGAAAGAGTCGGAAAAAGGGAGAGGTTTTCATGGTGTCTTTCAGGGTTCCGGCCGGAAGCCGGATTCCTTTCGAAGTTTTGCCTGGAGGGATTGAAGTTCCCGGACGAAGGACCGCAGCAGCGGTGCGAAGGCTGCCATGGCCGCAGCTGCCTCGATCGCATTCCCGGCCCGCGCCGTTCGCTCCACCTCGCCGATCGCCTGAAAAACCTTTTCCGAGGCGTATGTTCCGATCGCTCCCTTCATCGAGTGCGCCCTGGTCGATGTCTCGGCCATGTCACCGGCCGCGGAGGACCGTTCAAGGGCTGCAAGCTGTTCAGGGTATTTGGTGAGGAAGATGTCGATCATCTTGAGAAGCACGCCTGTATCCCCGCAGACTCGCTTCATCAGATGTTCTACGTCTATGGTGGTGGAGACGCTGCCGCGAAGCCGGTTCAGCGTGTCTGTGATGACGTCGAACAGCTGCTGACGGGTGAAGGGCTTCTGTAGACAGTTGTCGAAACCGGCCTCCGCGATGATGTCGGCGTCCCCGGAAACATCGTTCCCTGTCAGGGCGATCAGCGGAAGATGCCCGCCGGTCGTCGTTTCCCGGGTGCGAATGGCCTGGGCTGCTTCCAGTCCGCTCATCTCGGGCATCTGGATATCGGCGAGAACGACATCAAATGAAGAGGCGAACACCTGATCGACGAGTTCACGCCCCGTGGTGACCGCCGTCACGCTCCAGCCACCCGATTCCAAGAGCGCTTCGGCGAGTTTACGATTGATATCGTTGTCTTCGGCGACCAAGATCGTTCCGGAAACGCCCTTGCTCTCTGTCGTCGCCGCCGGCGTTTCCTGCCCGGCCGCGTTTTCCGTACTCTTGGGAAGCTGCAATGTCGCAGTGAACCTGAAGGTCGAACCCTTGCCCGGCTCGGATTTGACGGAGATCTCTCCCTTCATCAGGTGAACGAGCTGTCTGCAGATCGTCAGGCCGAGGCCTGTCCCTTCCTTTCGGGAGACGCCGTTTGAACGAACCTGGGAGAATGATTCGAACAGCCTCGAGATCTGGTCTTCCGGGATACCTATTCCCGAGTCGCGGATTTCGATGGCGATGACGGCGGCATCGGTTTCGATTGGGGGAACCCGGACGGCCGAGAGTCTGACGCTGCCCTCGTCGGTGAATTTGATGGCGTTGTTGAGCAGGTTCAGAAGAATCTGCCGGAGCCGGAACTGGTCGCCGATCACCAGGCGGGGAAGCTCCGGATCCAGCTCTCCCGTCAGTTCGATCCTCTTCGCGGCCGCTTTCCCGGAAAGGAGATCGAGCGTGGCCTGGAGGAGCGACGGCAGATCGAAGCGGGATTCCTCGAGCTCCATGCGCCCCGCGCCGATTTTGGAAAAGTCGAGGATATCGTTCAGAAGCGCCAGGAGTGACTCGCCTGCGCTCCTGATGAGCGTCAGGTAATGTTGCTGGCGCGGGATGGTGACTTCGGCGTGAAGGACGTCGATAAGGCCGAGAAGAGCGTTCATGGGCGTGCGGATCTCGTGGCTCATGTGCGCGATGAATTGGCCCTTCTCGAGGTTCGCTGCTTCCGAAGCCTCTTTCGCTCGCGAGAGCGCCAGCTCCATTTCCTTGCGCTGTCGGATGTCGATGAAGTTTTCGAGCAGGTGAGGAACGCCGCTCAGATCGAGCTTGATCACCTGCTTGATGATGGGGACGCGTTTGCCGTCATGGCCGATCAGGACACGTTCTGAGCGGTCGATCGCCTGGTGCAGGTTCGATATCGGGCATTTCCCCTTTTCAGAAGGGCAGATGAACTGGTGGCAGACCCGCCCGATCACTTCTTCGTAAGGCCTGCCGAGCATCTCGAGAGCGGCCGTGTTCACTTCGACGATCGTGTGATCGTCTTCCCGGATGAGAATGAACCCGCTCGGAGCGGCGGCGAACAGCTTTTTGAACCGTTCCTCGCTCTCATTGCGCATTTTTTCCAGAAGTCGTCGGCTGGTCAGATCCCTGATGAATAGCAGGAAGACGTTTTGTTCCCGTGCTTTCAGGAACGACCCGGTGATTTCTCCCTGGAAGGCGTTCCCGACCGAATACTGAAGACGGCGCTCAACAGCGGCAGCCCCGCCTTTCACAAGCTCGGGGAAAAACGTGGCCGCGTCGTTCGTGCCGTCCTGGCAGATGTCTTCATATCTGAGCTGTTTCATCCGTTCGGGGTCAGAGACGCCCAGCGCGCGATGCAGGAATGGATTGGCCGCCACGATGGCGTGCGTGTCGGCATCGACGATCAAGATGCCTTCTGGCGCGTTCTCGAACACGCTCTTGAACTGCTGTTCGAACTGCACGGCCTGCAGGGTTTTCTCGGCGACCCGTGCCGTGCCGATCTGGAAGGCCAGTGTCAGGATGACCATCGAGAGGGTCAGGGCAAGGGGGAGATGCCGGGAAACCGTAACCCGGTTCATGTCGTTCATGAGGAGAATGTGCCAACCCATCGGATTCAACGGGGCTTGAGAACAGAGCAATTCCCGATCGAAGGCGCGCACGAAGCCGTTCAAGGGAGGGGGAGAGGTGAAAAATGCCCCTGAGGCGATTGCTCCGAACTGGTCGGACCGTTCCAGCTCCGCTCTCTGATCGTGCGAAAGAGGGAATAGCGGCATGAGATCCCATTCCCGTCGGCTGCCGATAAAGATGATCCCTTCGGGGCTGACGAGCATGGCGTGGGAGTGGCGTTCCAGCAAAGGAGCCAGCGCGCTCATCGGCCGTTTGAGGACGACGGCGCCCGCTATGAGGCCGTCTGGGCTGCGGATGGGCTGAGACGTGAAGTGTCCGGTGATTCTCGATGTCGCTCCCAGGGCAAAGTATTGCCCTATCTTTCCAGAGAGGGCGTCGAACAGATACGGACGCTCGGAAATCACGCTGGCAGAAACTCTGGCATGCGATTCCCCGTTCGAAATGGAAACGCAGAGGCCCTGGCGATTGACCACGAACCAGATGAATCCTGGCGTCGAGCTGGCGCACTCCCGAAGGAACGTATCGCACTCGAGGGAGGAGCTTCCCGACACGGCGGAGACAACCGCCGGGTGGCGGGAAGCCAGGAACGTGAGGCGCTCGTCCTCGCGAAGGGTGTTTTCCACCGCCCTTGCGAGACTCCAGGCCTGGTCGACCGTCTCGGTTTCGAGCGAAGCGAGGGACTTGACTTCGAGATGCCGTGCCAGGAGAGCTCCCGATGTGGTCAGGATCAGGATGGCCGCGATGACACGGTAGCCCGGCGCCACCGGAGTGATAGCGCCGGAGCCGGTTGCGATCATCGATGCCCATTTCTGCATGCAGAGGGCGGTTCCGAACTGCAGGACGGTATGAATGAAATCGAGAGACAGGATTGGATACCTGGTCTGGAATGTCGTGAGAAATGGGACGGGTTCTCCATAGTATGTGGTATATGATGCTGTGACGATCGCGCCGAGCATGAGAAATGACGGAAGAACGCACCCGGGCAACGGAGCGTCCTGGACGGCGGTCTTGCCGAGCCTGTACAACTGGAGACCGATTCCTGCCGTGCCCAGGCCGAAAATGAAATGCGCTGCCGCATGGAGAATGTCGCGCGGAAGGGCGGCGATAAACGCCGTTCCTGCGATACAGACGACGCCGAACCCCGCCTGGAGATGGTTGCTGGAAAACGTCACCTTTCCGTGAAAATTGGCGAGCAGGAGCCCGCACACAAGCATCAGGAGAGCATGGACGTCGACGTTCTCGGCGATGAAAAAATCCGAGTTCGTAAAAGCGCCGGTCAGGTTATTGATGCCGGCGAGAATGAACGCGGGCCAGAGGGTGTTGAGAAACAACATTCGCCGGAGGGACGACGGCATGCCGAGCAGAATGGCGGCCAGAAGCCACCAGCCGCATCCCTGGATAAGCGCCAGAGAATGCGGCTTAGCCAGCGATTCCATCAGAAAATCGAAAATAGGAAGATACCTCCCCCAATCACATCTCTATTTCCATATTGTATCCTGTTTCCCATCATTCGTCAGCCGCATTGTTGACGATGAGAAGTTCTCTTGGTATCACTCTTCCGGGGCGTGGGCCGCCGGAACCTGCACGGTGCGGTTCCGGCGGACGGCCTCGAAAACGCAGAATCAGGGGGAAACGCCGCATGCCGAGGCTTTGTCATTCAGGTCGGCCGGTTCGCCGGCCGCCGATGGTTCCCATTACGATCCATGTCAGCCTTGCCGCACCCCTGCCTCGGGGAAGCGCTGTCTTTCTCGCGGGGAACCTGCCGGCGCTGGGCGACTGGAAGCCCGATCGGGTAAAGCTCGAGCGCATCGACCGGATGAGGTACGAATGCCGGTTTGCCGCTCCGGCCGGGACCGTTGCCGAGTTCAAGGTGACCCGCGGCAGTTGGAAAACCCAGGCGGTCTATGCTGAAACGCCCGACAATATCCCGCCTGACAACCGGGCGTTTCGGGTCGAAGGGCCGGCGTGCGAGTTCGAAACGTGCGTCGCCGACTGGATGGACAAGCTTCCTGCCGAGATCGATCCGGTCAGGGGCGACGTACGGGCCCATCCCGGCATGACCGGCGACGGCCTCGCCTATCCGAGGGATATCATCGTCTGGCTCCCTCCCTCCTACCGTAACGGTCGAAAAAGATACCCTGTGTTATATATGCATGACGGTCAGAACCTTTTCGACCCCGCCACCTCGTTCTGCGGCCAGGATTGGAAGCTCGACGAGACCGCCATGCGACTCATGACCGAGGGCTCGATCGAGGAGTTCATCATCGTCGGTATCGCGAACACCCCGGACCGGATGGAGGAATACAACCTTTTCCGGCCCAAGGGCGAGGCATACGCGCGATTCCTGACCGAAGTCGTCAAACCCTTCATCGACGCGGCTTACCGGACGAAGCCCGGTCGCGAATATACGGCCGTGGGCGGATCTTCCATGGGCGGCCTCTTTTCGTTCCAGCTGGGATGGCTTCGTTCGGACGCCTTCTCGATGGCGGCCTGCCTGTCGCCCGCCTTCTGGTTCAACCGCGGCCGGATGTTCAAACTGGCTGGCGAAGGGACCCTGCCGCCGGATCCCGTGCGGTTCTACCTCGATGCGGGCGATCTCGAACCCCCGATCTGGCGCGGCTTTCACCGAATGACGAACATCCTGGAACGGCGCGGATTCAAGGACGGACGGGACCTCTGCTCGTTCCCCGACGTCGGTGCCGTTCATTCGGAAGCTGCATGGGCGGCCCGGCTCGACAAGCCGCTGACGTTCTTTTTCGGAACGTCGCGGAGGGGTGTGAAATGACCGGGACGGGAATCGGAAAAAGCCTCTCTATAAAATGTAGTATAATAGTGTGGGCCGCTCTGGCTACGGCGTCTTTCGGAGCCGACGCCCTGCTCGTGCCGATGGATATCGCCCAGTCTGATTTCTGCCGGAGCTACGGCCTCGTGTGGCAGGCCCTTGATCGGAAGGCGAGTGACGTGTTCTGGGCCCTCAACTACCGTGGCGGCAGCTTCATCCTGCCCGACGATCCCTCGATCCGGCGACAGGCCGCCGCGGCGAAGGTATATCTCGAACCTCTCGCGAAAACCGATTTCGACGCGATCCTGACGACGGCCCAGGAAGAAAATATGGATGTCGTGCCGCTCGAGACGGCCCCCCGCATAGGCATCTACCTCGCATCGGAGGGAGAGAAGGGAAGCGACGTCGTCGCCCAGTTGCTGGATCACGTCGGTATAAAATATCAGGTGATATATGACGACGGAATTCTCGACGGGAAGCTGTCGGACATCGACTGGCTCCATATCCATCACAAGGATTTCACCGGCCAGGGCCACAAACGGGGATACGACGCCCAGGATGCGAACCTGGCAAGCGCCCGCGGCTTCGCGAAAGTCTGGCAGATGAAGCAGGCCGTCTCGACGAAGATTCGCGACTTCGTCGCCGGCGGGGGCTTCCTGTTCGCCATGTGCTCCGCTGCCGAGACGCTTGACATATCGCTTGCAGCGGACGGAAACGACATCGTCGATACCCCCTTCGACGGCGATCCGCCCGTCGACGACCCGACCGGGGCGCTCAACTACGCCCGCAGTCTCGCGTTCGGCGGTTTCACGGTGTTCGCCGACGCAACGCACGAGTATTCGGACATCGACGTGCCGGAAGCGGGCGCCGGAACCATCTTCAGCCTGTTCGAATTCTCGGCGCAGGTCGATGCGATTCCATGCCTGCTCAACCAGAACCACAACCGCGAGATCCACGGCTTCAGTGGCGAGACCTCGTCGTTTCGCAAATCGCTTGTGAAGAAGGACGTCACGATCCTGGCCGAGAACAACGACGGCGTTTCGGTGCGATATCTCATGGGCACCCTCGGCAAGGGGGTATACTGCTACTACGGCGGCCACACGCCGGGAGAGAACTTCCGCGATTACCAGACGAACGCCGCCGGGTTCAGGCTCATCCTGAACAACGTCCTGTTTCCCTCGGCCAAAACCCGCCGCAGAAAGACATGACGGTGAAGACAAGGCCACGCCCGACCCGCGAAGATAGTTGCACCGCCAAGATGTATACTGACATTCACGAAACCGAACGACCAACCTGAGGAGGAGCGCAGAAGATGACGACGAACGGACAGGTGACGGTGATGATCGGGAACGGTGTGGCGGGTGCCGCTGCCGCGATTGCGATGCGCGATTCGGGATATGCCGGAAAGATCGTCGCCGTGACCGGCGAAGCGTGGCCCGTCTACTTCCGGACCAGACTCCCCGAGCTCATTTCCGGCGGCGTGACGATCGAGAAGATCGTGATGACGCCCGTACAGAAATTCGCCGAGCGGAATATCGAGGTCAGGCTGGGCGTGAAGGCCGAGTCGGTCGACGCGAAGGCCCGCACGGTCCGCCTCGACAACGGCGAGACCATCAGCTGGGATACCCTTCTTCTCGCGACCGGTTGCAATGCCTTCATGCCGCCCATCCAGGGGCGCTCGCGGTGCAGAAACCTGTTCGTGCTCCGCGAAGCAGCAGACGCCGAGGCGATCCGGGCTGCAGCCACGGGGAAGAAACGCGCCGTCTGCCTCGGTGGCGGTGTGCTCGGCCTCGAGGCCGCCTACCATCTCACGAAGCTTGGACTGACCGTCGAACTCGTCGAGCTCGCTCCACGACTGATGCCGCGCCAGCTCGATGCGGCAGGCGCCTCGATCCTGCAGGGGCTCCTCGAAAAGCAGGGATTCCGGTTCCATCTCGGGGCGAAGCTTGATTGCCTGGGAGACGGTCACCTGACGCTTCAAGGCGGAGACGCGCTCGACGGCGACGTCTACATCGTCTCTGCCGGCGTTGCGCCCCGGCTCGACCTCGCGAAACAGCTCGGCGTGGAGTGCGGCCGGGGAATCCGGGTCGACGCAGCCTGCCGGACGAGTGTTGACGGTGTCTTCGCCGCGGGGGACAACATCGAGCACGGCGGGAAGATGTGGGGCACCTGGCTCGCTGCGCGTCACTGGGGAAACCGCGCCGGCCAGAGCATGGCGGGGAAAACCGTTTCCCTCGGCATGCCGCCGGAAAGCTTCCGGCTGAAGCTCACCGGAATCGACCTGCTCAGCATCGGCGAGGCCGACCTTGAAGGGACTCTGACAGCCAATGGCAGTGCGGAAACGCACGTCATCGCCGCCAGGCCCGACGAAGGGATATACCACAAGGTTGTCGTTGCGAGTGGGAACGTTTGCGGCGCGATCCTGCTCGGTGCCTGCTCCGCCGGCCGGGCGATCGAGAAAGCCGTCGCGGAAAGCCGCCCCTGGAAAGACGTGGCGGCAGAAATCGGGGCTTCCCGCTGAACCTCCTTCACTGATCCGCGATTCCTGCCGATAGGGGTTTCGCCGGAGTCACAAGGAGGTGGTTGCGCATGAGAGTGCTGGCTACCATCCTGGTGCTCATAACCAGTGTTGTCGGGTTCATCTTCAGTTACGAAATGGCCTATCAGAACGTCGTGCGGCTCATGAATGCGCCCGCCGGACAGGCACAGGCGAACGGCGGGATCGCAAAATAAGCGGCTCCGGCACCAAGCTGCGGCGGCTTCCCTTCGCGGGAGGCCGCCGCCGGCTTGTACGCCGGGGCAAAATATGGTTTGCCTTGACGGGGGGGAGGGGTGTTGCTATAATCGCCGCACCTTAAATTCCCTCATCATGGAGGCTTCCCGTGAGCGATCGGTTCTTCTTCACGTCCGAATCCGTCACCGAAGGGCATCCCGACAAGGTTGCCGATCAGATTTCCGACGCCGTTCTCGATGCGATTCTCGCCCAGGATCCCCGGGGCCGCGTCGCCTGTGAAACCGCCGTCACCACCGGCCTCGCCATTGTCATGGGCGAGATCACGACCAAGTGCTACGTCGACGTCCAGTCGGTCGTCCGCAAGACGATCTGCGATATCGGCTACACCAACTCCGACTGGGGCATCGACGGCAAGAGCTGCGGCGTCATGGTCGCGCTCGACGAGCAGTCGCCCGACATCGCCCAGGGCGTCAACAAAGCCGCTGACGGCACCGACAAGGATGCCGACCTGAACATCGGTGCCGGCGACCAGGGCATGATGGTCGGCTTCGCGGTCAAGGAGACCCCCGACCTGATGCCCGCCCCCCTGTACTACTCGCACCTGATCTGCCGCCGCTCCGCTGAGCTGCGCAAGAACGGCAAGCTGCCCTATCTGCGCCCCGACGGCAAGGGCCAGGTCACCGTCGAGTACGTCGACGGCAAGCCCGTCCGCGTCGACGCGGTCGTCCTCTCGCTCCAGCACAATCCCGACGTCACCCATGCCCAGCTGTCCGAGGATATCGTCACCCAGATCATCAAACCCTGCTTCCCGGCCGAGCTGCTCGATAAAAATACCAAGTATTATGTGAATCCCACCGGCCGCTTTGTGGTCGGCGGCCCCCACGGCGACTCCGGCCTGACCGGCCGCAAGATCATCGTCGACACCTATGGTGGAATGGCCGCGCACGGCGGCGGCGCCTTCTCCGGCAAGGACCCGACCAAGGTCGACCGCTCGGGTGCATATATGGGTCGCTATATTGCCAAGAATCTCGTCGCTGCCGGCGTCGCCGACAGCATCGAGATTCAGATTGCCTATGCCATTGGCGTCGCGAAACCTCTTTCGGTCCACGTCTCCACGAACGGCACCGAGAAGATGGACCCGCGCAAGATCGAGAAGCTGATCTGGGACATCTTCGATCTGCGCCCCGGCGCCATCATCAAGAACCTCGATCTGCGCCGCCCGATCTTCAAACAGACTGCCTCCTACGGCCACTTCGGTCGCTCCGACCTGAACCTGCCCTGGGAAAAGCTCGACAAGGTCGATGCGATCCGCAAGGCAGCCGGACTCTGATACACCGATGCTACAAGCGGGCGCTCCTCCACGGGGGGCGCCCGTTTTGTCTCTTTTTGCCGTCCTTGCGGCAGCCGTCCTCATCGCCGTCATGGGTACCTCCCTTGCCCGTCCCTCGGAAAAGCTGGCGGTGCTCGTCTACCACCATATCGAAGAGCCGGCGACGTCCGACGTATCCTGCACCCCGCGGGAATTTTCGGCGCAGATATCCGAGCTTCTGGCGAACGGGTTCACGCCGGTTCGGCTCGACGAGGCGAAAGCCTTCTTGAAGGGCGAGGCGAGGGGGAAAAGAAAACCGGTTCTGATCACGTTTGATGACGGCTATGAAAGTTTGTATCAGCACGCTCTGCCCGTTGCGAGAAAACAAGGCGTGCCCATGACCGTATTCGTCGTCACGTCGCGGATCGGTCTGAAACCACAGTTCGCGCGGTATCTCTCACGGGAGCAGATACGGGAAATGGCCGCCACCGGCCTCTTCGAGTTCGGCTCGCATACGGACGACCTGCATACCGACATGATGCGCATCTGGAACGCGTTCGCCCCGGCTCCGGTGCCGCTCGCCTCTGCGGTTGCCGCCGATCTCGAGCGTTCACGGGATACGCTCACGGGGATCGTCGGGACCCCGCCACTTGCGATCGCCTGGCCCTACGGAAAATTTAACCGGGAGACGCAGCGGATCGCCCTGGAGACGGGGATGGACCTTCATTTCACGAGCCGTTCCGGCTACAGCGCCCCCGGAGACGACCTCCTGGAGATTCGGCGCATACCGGTCACCCGGCGGGACACCCCCGCGACGGTGGTCCGCAAAGCCCGTGGCGGATGGTTATGAAGAGGAATATATATTGAATATTGTTGAACGGCGCACGACCGACGTGGCGATCATCGGTTCCGGCCTCGCCGGTCTGTTCGCTGCGCTTACGGCGGCCGAAACGGCATCCGTGACCATCCTGACGCGGCAGGACATCAAGGCGTCCAACTCCTGGTTCGCCCAGGGCGGGATCGCCGCCGTCTGGGACCACGCCGACTCTGCCGAAGACCATGCCGCCGACACCTTCGTCGCGGGAGCCGGTCTGTGCGATTCGGCGGCGGTGCGGGTGCTCGTGACTGAAGGGCCCGATCGCGTCCGCGACCTCATCGAGTTCGGCGCCCGGTTCGATGCGGCCGACAGCGGACAGCTGCTGCTGACCCGCGAGGGGGCCCACGGCCGCCGGCGGATCCTTCACGCCCACGGCGATGCTACGGGCAGGGAACTCGAGCGGACGCTGATCGACCGGGTGAAAACCCATCCGCGCATCGAGTGCCTCGAAAATTTTCACGCCGCGGACCTCATCCTGAATCTCGACAGAACCAAGGTGATCGGCGTTCGGGGCTTCGACGGCCCGAAGCGAACGCCGGTCGAATTCCAGGCCCGAAGCGTCATACTTGCCTGCGGTGGCCTCGGCCGCCTGTATCCCGAAACGACGAACGCCGAGCAGGCGACCGGAGACGGCGTCGCCATCGCCTGGGCGGCGGGCGCGCGCCTGGCCGATATGGAGTTCGTCCAGTTCCATCCGACCGTGTTCGCCGCCCCCGGACATCCGCGCTTTCTCGTCTCCGAAGCGGTTCGTGGCGAAGGAGCGGTCCTGGTCAACCAGGCAGGCGAGCGGTTCATGAAGAGATACCACGCGATGGCCGACCTGGCCCCGCGCGATATCGTCGCCCGGGCTGTCATCGCCGAGATGCGCGCCGCAGGCGCCGATCACGTGTTTCTCGATGCGCGCCACCTCGGTGGCGAGCTGATCGCGTCGCGTTTCCCCGGCATCGAGGCAGAGCTGGGAAAGGCGGGGATTTCCCTTGCGAAAAACCTGGTTCCGATCGCGCCGGCGGCCCATTACGCGATGGGTGGCGTCTGGACCGACGTCGACGGCCGGACGAGCCTGGGCGGCCTGTATGCTGCGGGCGAGGTTGCCTCGACGGGAGTTCACGGGGCGAACCGCCTGGCCTCGAACAGCCTTCTCGAATGCCTGGTCTTTGGCAAACGCGCCGCTCTGGCCTGCCTGGCCGATATCGCGCTGCTCGAAACGGCTCCGATTCCGGCGTCCGATACGGGCTGGGATCTCGGCGAAACGCCCGCATTTTCGGAGACCCAGCGGATCCTTGGCCGGCATCTCAGCGTCCTTCGTACGCCGGAAGGACTCGCCGCAGCGGTCGACAGCCTCGGCGCTTGTCTTGGCCGGCGACGGTCCGCGAACTGGCGAGAGATGTCGTCCGAAGATCTGGCGCGACGAAACGCCGCCACCGTCGGAGGCATCATGTCCGTCTTTGCCGCGGCCCGTATGGAGAGCCGCGGGGCTCACTTCCGGACGGACCTGCCCCAGCCCGATCCCGCTTGGCTGTGCCGGCAGTATCTGACCGGGCTCGAGATGACACGGTCGCCGGGTTCGATAAAATAATTGATCGAATAAAAAACCGGCGCCCTGAGGGACGCCGGTCTGGTTGAGGACGCAATTCGAGGTCAGGCGGTTTCTTCGGTTTCCGGTTCCTTCTTCGCTGCGGCCGCAGCATCGATCATTTCGCGCTCGAGAACGAAGCCCTTGCAGCAGGTTTCAATGAGCGTCGCGGCGTCGATGATCTCGGGATCGACCTTGCCGGAGCTTTTCATGCGGTTGATGCCGTTCTGGAGCTTCTGGGACGCATCGCGGATATTGGTGACGCGGGTGCGGAGCCCCATCGTCATCTCGTTCATCGCGTCGGCCAGATCCTTCAGCTCGTCTTTGGGGCGGAGCTTGATGAAGTTGGTCAAATCGCCTTCACCGATGCTGCGCGAGACACGCTCCATACGGTACACCGGCCCGGCGATCGTGTGGGTGACGAATATACAGATGAATGCCGTCACCAGGATGCTCACGAGCTCCGCGATGACGACCCCCGGCAGAAGTGCCTGCCCGAGCTGTGACGTGTCGATCGGAAGCTTCGACTCGATGACGAGCTTGTTCTCGAGTTTTTCAATCGAGAAGCCGTACACGAGCGCCCCGACGATGTTCGCCACGATGATGACGATCAGGATGAAAATGGCCGTCAGCCGGCTCTGAAAGCCCGGCTTGATGAAATACCGCTTACGGCGGCGGATTTGATTCATGTGAGATGCTCCCTCCCCCAGATTTGTCCTTCTCCCGGCCGCGTGTGGCCGTTGTTCTACCTGTTTTCGCTCTGCCCGCCGGCGTCTTCGACTGAATCATCCACGAGATCGAGATAATCCGCGTCGGGCATGACGGCGTCCTGGTCTCCGGACGGATCTTCCGCGTCCTTCCAGGTGATCGGCTCGTCAGACGCGGGCGCGTCCCACTCGTCGAGCATCCGGTTCAGCGATTCCGTTTGCGATGCTGATTCAGAGCGATTTTCCGGGCCGACCGTTTCCGCCGCCGGAGTCTTGGCTCCGCCAACCAGCATCTCGATCGCCGGGCCATCCAGGAATTCACCCGAATTCTGAGCGGCCGTTCCATCGGAATGATAATCCGCAGTCGATACGCCCAACGCCGGTGTGTGATTGCCGCTCCAGGCAAGGCACATCCCCGTCACGACGGCCAGAAGCCGCCCGTACCGACCGAGGTCTATTCTAATGGAACGCCAGAAGGGTGTCAAGAACGTTAGACCCATGCCAAGCTCTCCTATTGCGCCCGTCAGTGGTATGACATATACTCACCATCGGCCTGTCAGGCCCATTTCTTGAAGGGAATCCTACCCGATCACCGGTGGAAAACGAATGAGTTCCATTTTTGAAGATATCCGCGTTCTCGTCGAGCAGTGTTTTCGGCGTGCAGGTTCGAGTCTCGCTTCGGGCACTCGCCGCCGGATTTGCCTGGCCGTCGTCGTGTGGTGCATCTCATTCATCGGAGGAACGTTCATGAGCCTGGAAGCTGCGCCGCAGACATTCCGATACGACTGGACCAAGGGCCAGCGCCTGTTTTACCGTGTCACCGTCCATGGCGGGGTGGAGGTTGAAACCCCGATGGGCGTTCAGAACAACCCGATTCATATCGAGATGGATATCCGTCAGACCGTGGACGACGCGGGGCCCGACCTGGCGACGATGTCGATGTTCATCGTGCTCGCCCGCATGTTCCAGGACGGTGAGGCCGCGGCGCTTCCGGAAGAAGGGCAGACGAGCGTTCTCTGGCTCGATCGGCGCGGAAAAGTCGAAATCGTTTCCGGAACCGGCGCCTGGCAGGGTTCCGAAATCGCTCAGATGCACTTCCCCGAAGGCCCGATGAAGCCCGGCGATTCCTGGGAGCAGACGACGCGCACCCCTGGCCCGCCCGTGACCGAGACGCGGACCCGCTACACCTTCACGGGAATGGCGGATCGCGGCGGAAAGAGCCTTGCCGAGTTTTCGTCGGAAATGCTGCTCGAGCCCGGCGCGACGACCCAGGTCGGCGACCCGAACGCCGTCAGCCGGGGCCGGACCTGGTTCGACCCGGCTCTCGGCCAGGTCATCGAGACGATCGCCGACTCGAAGTTCACCTTTTTCGTGCCTGTGCCCGATCAGCCCAACAAGCTCGCCCGCTCGACGACCACGCTTCACACCGAGATGAAGCTGATGAAACGCGAACCCTGAGCCGTTACTGATCTCCTGATTTCTTCATGGCAATAGCCATGTTTCGCATTCCCGTTCGTGCTGAGCCTGTCGACGCACGAGTGACTCCCGCTCCCTTCGACAAGCTCAGGGCGAACGGGGCCTTCTTCAGGCTCAAGAGCGAAGCATTCCGCGCTCGATCATTCGCTGGGGATTCGTGAAGCGGCCCATTGCCGTCGGCATCGGACGGAAGCCCAGGCCCGCATAGAAGCGTTCCTTGCCGGGATTCGCGTAGAGAATGACGTTACAGCCGGCGAGGCGCTCGAGCAGATGGTTCATCAGCCGTTTCCCGAGACCTTTCCCCTGGTATTCCGGCAGAACGACGATTTCGTAGATGGCCGCCTGGATAACACCATCCGAGATGGCGCGGCCGAAGCCGATCAGTCGATCGTCGTCGAACAGAAACGCCCGGCAGAAGCTTGCCTCGAATGCCCGGCGATGAGTCTCTGGGTCCCGAAACGCCATACCGACGCGCTCGAGGGCTGCCCGAACCTGTTCCCAGTCGATATTTTCACACGTTTCCCGGATTGTGACATTCATATTCATACATCCCTTTCGAGAGTGTTGCATTCGGGCGAGAGGTGTGATATCTTAAATCTCGAGCAACCGGTTCGCAAGGCCGGTCTGTCGCCCGGGTGGTGAAATTGGCAAACACGTAAGATTCAGGATCTTATGCCTATTACTGGCTTGCGGGTTCAAGTCCCGCCCTGGGCACCGTCGGACTATCTAAAATAGTCCAATATCATTCGAAAAGCCGCATAAACAGCGGCTTTTTTTGTTCTCATCGCCTTATATCGTCCGGTTTCGTCCTTTGAAATATGGGGGTAAGTGGGGGTAACTTTAGGGGTAACAGGTCAACGGAAGGAAGGTGTTACCCCCACATGGCACTAAGTGACGTGATGATCCGCACGGCGAAGGCGACGGACAAGCCGATTAAAATTTTCGACGGCGGCGGGCTGTTCCTTCAAGTTACCCCCGCCGGGGGTAAGTGGTGGCGGTTGAAATACCGTTTCGCCGGCAAGGAAAAACTTCTCTCGCTGGGCACTTACCCCGATACAAGCCTGAAGGAAGCACGAGAACGACGGGACGCGGCAAGAAAACTCCTCGACGCCGGCATTGATCCGGGCGAAGAGCGGAAAGCCGTCAAGTCATCGGCGGCCGATCGAGCGGCGAACAGCTTCGAGGCGATCGCGCGGGAATGGTTCTCGAAACATGCGACAGAATTCACGCCGGGCCATGCTGAACGGGTGGAAGCCCAACTGACGAAGGATGTATACCCCTGGCTGGGTGGCAAGCCGATATCCGACATAACCCCGCCTGAGCTGTTGCGGGTGGCGCGCCGGGTTGAAGATCGGGGCGCGATCGAGACGGCTCATAGAATTCTTGGGATATGCGGCCGGATATTCCGCTATGCCGTCGGTTCAGGCCGGGCCGATCGTGACCCGTCGGCCGACTTGCGCGGAATTTTGAAGCCGAAGCCGAAGGCGCAACACCGGGCCGCCGTCACAACCCCCGACAGGGTGGGGGAACTCTTGCGGGCCATCGCCGGGTATCATGGAAATATCATTGTTCGATGTGCGCTCATGCTTGCCCCGCTTGTCTTCGTTCGCCCTGGGGAACTTCGACAGGCCGAATGGAAGGATATCAACCTCGAAGCGGCCGAATGGAAATACTTTGTCACGAAGACCAAAACCCCGCATAGCGTGCCGCTTTCCCGTCAGGCCGTCGAAATTCTTCGAGAACTTCACCCGCGCACGGGCGCCGGCCGATACGTATTCCCCAGCGCGCGAACCGATGAACGGCCGATGAGCGACAACGCGATACTTGCGGCGATGCGCCGAATGGGCATTCCGAAGGATGAAATGTGTGGGCACGGCTTCCGGGCGATGGCTCGAACCCTGCTGGACGAGGTTTTACACTTCCCCGTCGACATTATCGAGCACCAGTTAGCACACGCCGTCCGTGATCCGCTGGGGCGTGCTTACAACCGGACACAATTTCTCGAAGACCGCCGGCGCATGATGCAGGAATGGGCCGACTATCTCGACGGCCTGAAGAATGAGAACATCCGACCGGGCCGGGTTGCGTGATGAGTAGAACGGCGAAGCGGAAAGTATTCGATCCGTGGACGGCAACACTCGAAACGGCAGAACAGGC